>CBJKNR010000326.1:0-4576 GCA_966417555.1 uncultured Sphingopyxis sp. | reverse complement strand
TGTGGATCTGGTCGAGAATCTTCTGGTCGTTGGTGTAGGCGTGAACCGTGGTCATCAGGCCGCGCTCGATGCCGAGCGTGTCGTTGAGGACCTTTGCCACCGGCGCGAGGCAGTTGGTGGTGCAGCTCGCGTTCGACACGATCTTGTGATCGCCGGTCAGCTTGTCGTGGTTGACGCCATAGACGACGGTCAGGTCGACGCCCTTGGCGGGCGCCGAGATCAGGACGCGCTTGGCGCCGGCGGCGAGGTGCTTGCCCGCGCTCTCGGCGTCGGTGAAGAAGCCCGTGCATTCGAGTGCGATGTCGACGCCGAGTTCGCCGTGCGGCAGGTTGGCGGGGTCGCGTTCCTTGGTGACGCGGATCGCCTTGCCGTTGACGATCATCTGGTCGCCTTCGGCCGAAACCTCACCCGGGAAAGGGCCATGGACGCTGTCGCGCTTGAACAGCAGCGCGTTCGCCTTGGCATCGGCCAGATCGTTGATCGCGACGAGCTCGAGCCCGCAATCGGGACGTTCGAGGATGGCGCGCGCCACGAGGCGTCCGATGCGTCCGAAACCGTTGATTGCGACTTTCACTGCCATGTCGGGGAGTCCTTTCTGCGAATGGGCGGCCGGTCCTTAATCGTTCAGCCGTGCCAGGATCTGGGAGGTGATAGCATCGGCGGTAAGGCCGAAATGCCTGAATAGGTCTTCAATCGGCGCCGAGGCGCCGAAGCTGTCGATGCCGAAGCGCAGCCCGTTGCGGCCGGTATAGCGCTCCCAGCCAAAGGTCGTGCCCGCCTCGATCGAGACGATCAGCGCATCATCGGGCAGAATATCGGCCTGATACGCCGCGGTCTGTTCGTCGAAGAGTTCGGTCGAAACCATCGATACGACATCGGCGCCATGGCCCGCAGCCTCCAGCTTGTCGGCGACGTCGATCGCGAGCGACACTTCGGAGCCCGTTGCGACGAGAACGACCTTGCGGTCTGCCGAAGCGCCGCGCAGACGATAACCGCCCTTGGCGCAAAGATTTTCCGTGACGTCATGACGCAGCGGCGGAAGGTTCTGGCGGGTCAGCGCGAGCAGCGACGGCCGGCTTTCCTGCGCGAGCGCAAGCGCCCAGCATTCGGCGGTCTCGACCGCGTCGGCGGGGCGCATCACGAGCAGGTTCGGCATCGCGCGCAGCGACTGGAGATGCTCGATCGGCTGGTGCGTCGGGCCGTCCTCGCCGAGCCCGATGCTGTCGTGCGTCATCACATAGACGACGCGCTGGCGCTGGAGCGCCGACAGGCGGATTGCGGCGCGGCAATAGTCGGCGAAGACGAGGAAGGTGCCGCCATAGGGCACGACGCCGCCATGCAGCGCCATGCCGTTCATCGCGGCGGCCATGCCGAATTCACGGATGCCGTAATAGATATAGCGGCCCGAATAATCATTCTTCGTCAACGGCTTGGTCGACGATGTTTTGGTGTTGTTCGAACCCGTCAGGTCGGCGCTGCCGCCGACGAGCGCCGCAATATCGGCGGTCAGTGCGGTCAGTGTGTTCTCCGACGCCTTGCGCGTCGCGACCTTCGGCGGCTCGGTGACAAGGCCGTCGAGATAGGCGTTGAACGCGTCGCCCGGAACGATCTTGCCACTCAGGCGGGCCTCAAAATCGCTTTTCTTTTCGCTGCTTGCGAGGCGATCATTCCATTCGGCGTGAAGCTTCCTGCCCTTGTCGCCGAACGCGGCCCATGCCGCGGCGACATCGCCGGGAACGACGAAGGGTTCGGCCGTCCAGCCGAGCGTCTCGCGCGCCGCCGCAACCTCCTCGGCGCCGAGCGGCGAGCCGTGTGTCGCCGAGGTGCCCTGCTTGTTCGGCGCGCCGAAGCCGATCAGCGTCCGGCACGCGATCAGCGACGGGCGGTTGTCGGCAATCGCGGCGTCGAGCGCGCGGCGGATGTCGGCGGGATCGTGCCCGTCGCAGCTTTCGACATGCCAGCCGGTCGCGGCATAGCGCGCCTTCACATCCTCGCTGGTCGACAGGTCGGTCGACCCGTCGATCGTGATCCGGTTGTCGTCCCACAGCACCATCAGGCGACCGAGCTGCAAATGCCCGGCCAAACCAATGGCTTCGTGGTTGATGCCCTCCATCAGGCATCCGTCGCCGGCGATGACATATGTGCGATGATCGACCAGATCGTCGCCATAGATCGCGTTGAGGTGACGCTCGGCGATCGCCATGCCGACCGCGGTCGCAAGCCCCTGCCCCAGCGGCCCCGTCGTCGTTTCGACGCCCTCAAGCTCGAAATTCTCGGGATGCCCCGCGCACAGGCTGTTCAGCTGGCGGAAATTGCGGATGTCGCCGATCGTCGGTCGCGCATAGCCCGCGAGATGCAGTGTCGCATAGGCAAGCATCGAGCCATGACCCGCCGAGAGGACGAATCGGTCGCGATCGGCCCATTTCGGCGCGGCGGGGTCGAATTTCAGATAATCCGAATAAAGCACGGTGGCGACGTCGGCCATGCCCATCGGCATCCCCGGGTGGCCGCTGTTCGCGGCCTGTACGGCGTCCATCGCAAGCGCGCGGATCGCGTTGGCGAGTTGACGTTCGGGCAGTGTCATGAGTCCCCCGGGAAAGGATTGAAGGTGACCGGATTCGGTGGGGACAGCCCTTTGCGGGGGTAGGGTCAGGAGTCAACCGCCCGCGGCATAAATGCGGCACAAATTCCGGCGTATTTCGGCGCAGCGAGGCGATTGCACCCCTTCCCCTGCGCTGCTAACCCTAGGGCATGGAACTCGATCTCGACGAATCCAGCCTGGCCATCGGCCGTATCGAGCGCGCACTGAGCCGTATCGAGAAAGCCTTGGCCGATCGCGCGAACCGCCCCGCGCCCGCTACCGCCGCCACTGCCCCCGCCGCGGACCAGTCCGCCCTGAAGGCTGAGGTTGCCGCCGTGATCGGCGAACTCGACCGCTTGATCGCGGAGGCCGGCCGTGGCTGACGTCAAACTCACCATCGCAGGGCGTCCCTATGACGTGCATTGCGCCGACGGGCAGGAATCACAGTTGATCCAGCTCGCCTCGGTGGTCGATGAAAAGGCGCGGACGATGTCCGGCGGCACCGAAGTTCGCCAGTTGCTCTTCGCGGCGCTGATGCTCGCCGACGAAGCACAGGAAGCGCGCGGCAAGGTCGAGAAGGCCGAACCACGGTCCGATTCGCTCCGCGCCGCGGTGGCGCTCGCCGAAAGCCGCGAGGCCGCCGCGCGCGACGAGCTACAGGCCGCGATGGCGCGCGAAAAAGCCGCCCTCAAGGAACTCGAAGCCGCCCGTCAGGCGGTGCCGGCCTCCGCGCCCTCGGCGAACCCGTCGAACAACCGCGCCTTGCTGCAAATCGCCGACCGGATCGAAGTCCTGGCGGGAAAAGTCGAGCAACTCCCTTGAGCATGCGCGCCCGCGCCCCTAAATAGGGGACGGCGGGCACTGCCCTGCACGAGCCGCTGCGAATATCCCTGAGGCGATACATCATCCAAGGGAGCTGTCCCTGCCCGGACCCTGGTCCGACGTACATGGTTCCCACCTGACGTTACTGGCGTCAGAGGATCTTCCGGCAAACGACTACGGCGGTCCCGCCAACCGACCCGACCAGCTATTGAGGAGGCGATGACCGACCTGTCCGCCGACCTCCTCCAGCAAAAGCAGAAACTGCGCGAACGGCTGCGCTTCCGGCGGCGGCATTTTGCCGCAAATCTCGATGGCATGGCGCAGCTTGCGGCCTTTCGCGCGCTTCCGGCACCGCTTTCCGAGCTTCTGGCCAATCACGCGGTCGTCGGTGCCTATGTCGCATGCGGCGACGAACCCGATATCATGCCGATGTTCGCGGACCTCGCCGACGCGGGCACGCTCGCCCTTCCCCACCACGCCGGACGAATCGCCAAGATGGGCTTTCGTCGTTGGAGCCCGGACGAGTCGCTTGAAAAGGGGCCTTGGGGCACGCAGCAACCCGGCGACGATGCGCCGCTCGCGGCGCCCGACATCATTTTCTGCCCGCTCGTCGGATTTGACCGTCAGGGCGGCCGCATCGGGCAGGGCGGCGGCCATTATGACCGCTATTTCGCCGCGCATCCCGCACCGCTGCGGATCGGTATCGGCTGGTCGGTGCAGGAAATCGACGCTACGCCGCGCGAATCGACTGATATCGCGCTCGACGCGATATTGACCGAGCAGGAATTCATCCTTTGCGGAGATCGCTTGTGAGCCACGACCCAGCCAATCCCCAGCCGAGCTGGCGCAAGCCGGCGGGCATGTTCCTGATCCTTGCGCTGATCGCCGGCTGGACCGCGGTTATCGTCAGCCTCTCGCCGTGGGTCGGCGCTTGGCCTGTGCCGGTGCAGGCGATCTTCTATCTTGTTGCGGGCATCATATGGATCGCGCCGCTCAAGCCGCTGCTGCGCTGGATGGAACTGGGGAGATGGCGCGGCTGATACGCCGCGCCACTTCCCGAATTTCCGATAAAGAAATGCTCCCAAGCCGCGGTGGCCATCCTGTCCGGAAAGACAAGGAATGGCGCGAGTGACGGGGCTCGAACCCGCGACCTCCGGCGTGACAGGCCGGCGC
>CBJKNR010000325.1:0-4586 GCA_966417555.1 uncultured Sphingopyxis sp. | reverse complement strand
TCGGCAATCCGATCGTCTATGTCGGCTCGAAGACCGGCCGCGACGGCATCCATGGCGCCACCATGGCATCGGCTGATTTCGGCGAGGATGCCGAGGAAAAGCGCCCGACGGTGCAGGTCGGCGATCCCTTCACCGAGAAGCTGCTGATCGAGGCCTGCCTCGAGCTGATGGCGTCGGACGCGATCGTCGCGATCCAGGACATGGGTGCCGCGGGGCTCACCTCCTCGTCGGTCGAGATGGCGTCGAAGGGCGGCGTCGGCCTCCACCTCAGGATGGACGATGTGCCGCAGCGCGAAACCGGCATGACGGCGTACGAAATGATGCTGTCGGAATCGCAGGAACGCATGCTGATGGTGCTGAAACCCGGCAAGGAAGAGTTCGCCAAGGCGATCTTCCACAAATGGGAACTCGACTTCGCGGTCATCGGCACCGTCACCGATACCGGCCGCATGGTGCTCGAACATCACGGGCAAATCGTCTGCGACATCCCGCTCGCCCCGCTCGCCGACGATGCGCCGCTCTACGACCGCCCGCACGTTCCGACCCCGAAACAGGCCGACCTCACGAACGTCCCCGAGACGAAGGACGTCGCCGCCGACCTCAAGACCTTGATGGGCACCCCCGACATCGCCAGCCGCCGCTGGATCTGGGAGCAGTATGACAGCCAGGTCGGCGCCGACACGGTGCAGACCGGTGGCGACGCCGCGCTCGTCCGCATTCACGGCACCGACCGTGCGCTCGCCATGTCGACCGACTGCACCCCGCGCTATTGCTACGCCGACCCGCAAGAGGGCGGCAAGCAGGCGGTCGCCGAAACGTGGCGCAACATCAGCGCGGTCGGCGCGACGCCCTTGGCGATCACCAACTGCCTGAACTTCGCCAACCCGCAGCGCCCCGAAATCATGGGCCAGATCACCGGCTGCCTCGACGGCATGGCGCAGGCGTGCCGCGCGCTCGACTATCCGATCGTCTCGGGTAACGTCAGCCTCTATAACGAATCGAAGGCGACCGGCGGTGGCAGCGCGATCCTGCCGACCCCCGCGATCGGCGGCGTCGGCGTGATCGACGATCTGTCGAAAGCCGTCGGCATCGGTTTCAAGCGCACCGGTGACATCGTGCTCGCGGTCGGCGAGCGCGCCGGCCATCTCGGCCAGTCGGTGTGGCTGCGCGAAATCCTCGGCCGCGAGGAAGGCCCGCCGCCGCCCGTCGATCTGAAGGCCGAAAAGCGTACCGGCGACTTCATCCGCGGCGCGATCAACGCCGGCTGGATCACCGCCTGCCACGACGTCTCCGACGGCGGCATCGCGGTAACGCTCGCCGAAATGGCGCTGAAGTCGAACATCGGCGTGCTCGTCAGCGAGGAACAGCCGTTCGGCGTCGCCGAAAGCTTCTTCGGCGAGGATCAGGGCCTCTATCTCGTCACCGTCTGCGACACCTGCCTCGCCGATTTTCTCGACGCCGCCGGCCGCGCCGACGTGCCGGTCGATCCGCTCGGCCGCACGATCAAGGATCGCATCGTCTTCGAACTGCCCGAGAGCGACCATCAGGTGACGCTCGCCGAATTGCGCGAGGCACACGAAGGCTTTTTCCCGAACCTGATGGGGGCCGACGCCGCGCTGGCATAATCAAAAACCGTCATTGCGAGCGTAGCGAAGCGATCCGGAGCGGTTTACGCTACGCTGGATTGCCGCGTCGCTTCGCTCCTCGCAATGACGACGCTCAATTTCGTACGGAGGTGACGGACTCATGAGCATTCACGTCGGCATCGGAGGCTGGACCTTCGAACCGTGGCGCGGCCCTTTCTATCCCGCCGGTCTCGCGCAGAAACGCGAGCTCGAATATGCCGGCCAGCACCTGACCGGCATCGAGATCAACGGCACTTACTACGGCAGCCAAAAGCCCGAAAGCTTCGCCAATTGGGCCGCCTCGGTCCCCGACGGCTTCAGGTTCAGCGTCAAGGCGTCACGCTTCACGACCAACCGCAAGGTACTGAAAGACGGCGCCGCGTCGATCGAGAAATTCCTGACGCAAGGGCTGACGCGGCTCGGCGACCGGCTCGGGCCGATCCACTGGCAGTTCATGGCGACCAAGAAGTTCGAGCGCGACGATTTCGCGGGCTTTCTCGACCTGCTGCCCGACACGCTGGACGGGCTGAGGCTGCGCCACGCGATCGAGGTCCGTCACGAAAGCTTCCGCGATCCGGCCTTCATCGACCTGCTGCGCGAGCGGAACATGGCGGTGGTCTTTGCCGACAGCGACGAATTCCCGTGCATCGACGAGCAGACCGCTGACTTCACCTACGCGCGGCTCCAGCGTTCACAAGAGGATGTCGAAACGGGTTATGACGACAAGGCGCTCGACCATTGGGCGAAGCAGGCCCGCGACTGGGCCAAGGGCGACCGCGACGTTTTTATGTTCTTCATCGCCGGCGCAAAAGTACGCAACCCCGCCGCCGCGCAGGCGCTGATCGCGAAGCTGAAGAAATAGGCTCCGCAACGGACAGCACCGGCGTTGACCCGATCCTCCCCATGGCTTCGCCAAGGGGAGGATCTTCTCAAGCCATCGCCGCCTTCGCCGCGAGGAAATTATACGGGTCGATCCCGCGGCTGCGGTACGCGCGGTGCGCTTCCTCATAAAGCGTCGGCTTGCCGATGCCGAGGCGCGCACGCGCGGCTTCGAGGGGTTCGGCCAGCAGCGCGCGGATGTCCTGCTCGATGATCGCCTTCGCCGCCTTGCCGTTACGCTGGCCCTGACGGATCGCTCCGAACACGGGCGCGTCGCTCCTGATGCTGCGCTTCACCTCGTAGCCGCCGGCATAGGCGATGAAGAAATTGCCGTAATTGCCGGTCTGGCCATAGGTGAAGCCGAGCACGCATTGTTCGCCGAGCGCGTCGCGGCCATAGCCGGTGAGTATGTGGAACAGGTCGTGCGTGTCGCGCAGGCGATTCGAATACCATTGCACCTGATCGTCAAATTGCGGGCGGCCCATCTTCTCGCTCTCGGCGACCAGCCCTGCGGCCGACAGGCCCTCGCGGCGCATGAAGGTGACATAGGCGTGGCCGACGCTGCCCTCGGGAAGTTCGTCGATCCATGCATGATCGTCGAGCAGGTCAGGCAGATAGGGCTCGCGCTCCATCAGCCGCTTGCCGAAATCGCTTGTCACGAAGGCGCGCGCATCGTCCATGAAGCCCTTGCGCGGCAGATTCTCGAAGATGTGGAAGACCTGCTCGGTGTCTTCCTTGTCCTTGATCAGCTTGCGGAAGTGCCGGAGCGCCTTGAACGGACGGAACTTCTGAGGCTGGCGGTCGGGGTGGGAGAAGATGGTGGGGGTCATGGTCGTTCCCGTTCGAATCATCTGATGGTGCCGAAATAGCATTACTGACATAGATGTCAATAATGCTTTAACACCGCCCTGTCGTGCGCAAGAAACCGCTCGACGCTCCTCCCCGCGGAGGATACCCATCGTGCGAAGGGAACGGGGCATGGACGAACCGGCGGTCGCAACGCGCTATGAAAGCCTCGATGCCATTCGCGGCGTTGCGGTCATGGGCATATTGGCGATGAACATCGTCGCCTTTGCCCTGCCTTTTCCGGCCTATTCGAACCCCGCCGCGGGCGGGCCGCCGGGGGCGGCCGATGTGGCGACCTGGTTCTTCAACTTCGTCTTCATCGATTCAAAGATGCGCGGCATGTTTTCGATGCTGTTCGGCGCAAGCACGCTGCTCGTCGTCGATCGCGCCGCCTCGGCGGGCCGCAGCGCCGCGGGCGCGCATTATTCGCGCATGTTCTGGCTCGCGATCTTCGGCCTTGTCCACTTCTACCTGATCTGGTTCGGCGACATTCTCTTTCTCTATGCGATGTGCGGGCTCCTGCTCTTCCTGTTCCGCGATCTTTCGGCAAAGGCGCTGCTGCTCTGGTCGATCCCCTTTTTCCTGATCGGCATCGCCTTGCCGGGCAGCTTGTGGGCGTCGCTGGCGATGGCGCAGGCGGGCGCGCTGCCGCCCGAGGCCGCAGGCGCGATGCGCGAGGCGCTCACCCAGATGAATAGCGACATGGGCCCTTCGACTCCGACTTACGCAAAGGAACTGGCGCTCTATCTCGGCAGCTATGCGAGCATCGTCGCCCATCGCACCGGCGCGGTGGCGGGCGACCCGCTTTTCTTTCTCGTCATGTTCCTGTGGGAAACGATCGGGCTGATGTTGATCGGCATGGCCTTGTTCAAATCGCGCATGCTGACCGGCGAGTGGGAAGCCGCGCGTTATCGCAAATGGGCGATCATCTGTTTCCTTGCCGCCGCGCCGCCGCTGGCCGGGCTCGCGATCTGTCAGATGAAGGCAGGCTATGACGCGGTCGCGATCTTCGGATCGACGATTGCGCTGTCGATCCCGTTCGATACGCTGATGACCGTCGGCTGGGCGGCGCTGATCATGCTGCTGATCAAAACGAAGGCGAATGACGCCGCCCGCGCACGGCTCGCCGCGACGGGGCGCATGGCCTTCACCAACTATCTCGTCACCTCGATCGTGATGACGACGATCTTCTACGGCTATGGGCTGGGCCTGTTCGGCAGCGTCGGCCGCCTGCCG
>CBJKNR010000324.1:0-4587 GCA_966417555.1 uncultured Sphingopyxis sp. | reverse complement strand
GAAGACGTCGCCGTTGCCGTTCTGGCCGGCGACGTCGAACGCCTCGCCGGTGTCGCTGTACCGCAACTGGACGCTGGTCGCGCCGGGGAAGGCGGCGAGGAGCGACGCGCTATTCTGGTTGAGGAAGGCGGCCGCGGTGCTGATCGACGCCGGATAGACGCCGTTGCGCACCGTCAGCGAGTCGCGATAGCGCGCGCGGTTGCTGAGTTTCCAGCCCGGCGCGAATTCCCATTCGGCGAGCAGGCTGAACTGGTCGAGATTGACGTCGGTGCCGTCGGCATTGTCGAACTGCACCGGTCCGTTGGCGTCGCGCAGCGTCAGGAAGGCGGTCGCGCGGCTTGCGGTCGTCCCATAATGCGGGTCAAAGCCGGGGAGGCCGACGACATTGCCCTTGCGGTCCTTGGTGAGCGGGATGCCGGTGTAGAAGATCGTGCTGTCGTCGATCCGCTTGTAGCCCAGTGTGATCCGGCCGTCGCCGAAGTCATAGTTGAGGTCGGCGCGGATCTGCCCGCCCTGATTGCCCGTGAAACCGGGGTCGCGGACGCCATCCTCCTTGCGATAATAGCCGCCGACGCCAAAGCTCCACCCGTTGCCGAGTGGGGCGCCGACCCAGCCGTCGAACCGGAAGAGGTCGGCGGTCGGGCCATAGAGGACGCGCGCGACCCCCGTCAGCTCGTTGTTGGCCTGACGCGTGATGAAATTGACCGCGCCGCCGGGGGCGTTGGAATAGAAGATCGACGACGGGCCGCCGCGCACGACCTCGACCCGCTCGATCGATTCGTCGATGCGGAAGGCCTGGTCGGCGTTCAGATAGCCGAGCGAGGGATCGTGCTGCACCGGCAGGCCGTTCTCGAGCAGCGTGATCGACCCGAAACCGTCGACGGGAATACCGCGGGCGCGCACGTTGCCGCTGCCTTCGCCGCCCGACGCCTCGACCCAGAAGCCGGGGACCGATTTCAGCGCCTCGGTGACGCTCGAGGGTGCGCGCGAACGCAAGCTGTCATTGTCGATCGTCGTGATCGCATAGCTGGTTTCGATTCGCGTGCGCTCGCCGGCGCCCGCGCGGCCGGTGACGATGATCTCGTCGCCCGCCTGTTCGGTGGCACCGGTTTCCTCGCTGGCACCGGATTGCGCGAGCGCGACGCTGCTCGTGCTCGCAAAAAGGACAAACAGACTGGCGGAGGCGAGACCTCTTATCGTCATTATAGAACCCCTGGACTGGATTGCCGCCGATCGCGGTCGGGGAAGCCGCTAGGCGCCGAGCGTTGCGGTTCGATGGCCTCAATGCGTCGCGGCAATGTCAGTCATGCGGCGTTTCGATGACGGCGGACGGCTACGCGGCGCGATCGGGCGCTTTGCGGGCGGTCGGAGGGATGTGCTGCAGCGGCGGCCTTTTGCAAAATCGCGACAAAATGCCGGGACCAGCGACGGCCGGGGTAACCGTCGGCTTGTCGGGCGAGGGAGAATGGAGCTATGCGCGCCGGCATGACCGTCGCGGCGATCATTTTCGATTTCGACGGCGTGGTTGCCGATAGCGAGGTGCGCGCCAACCGGTCGCTCGCCGAAAGCCTGACCGCCGCGGGAATGCCGGCAAGCTACGAGGAATGCCTGCGCGACTATTATGGCCATAACTGGCAGGAAACCGAACGCCGGATCGTCGCGCGTTACGGCCGGGAATTGCCTGGCGACTTTCGCGAGACGCACCGCCAGCGCGCCCGCGCCAATTATATGCAGGGTTTCGACCCCGTGCCCGGCGTTGCGGATTTCCTCGACACGCTGGATGCGACGCCGCGCGCGATCGCCTCGTCGAGCCGCGCCGAATATATCGGCTGGGCGCTGGGGTTGTTCGGCCTTGCGCACCATTTTGGCGCGCACGTTTACAGCGCCGACGGCTGGGATCGCGGCAAGCCGCACCCCGATATCTATCTCGCCGCGGCGAGGGGGCTCGGCGTCGATCCGGCGGGGTGCCTCGCCATCGAGGATTCGCCGACCGGCGCGGCGGCCGCGATTGCGGCGGGCATGACCGTCGTCGGCTTTTGCGGCGCCGGGCATATCGTCGACCGCGCGGCGCATGGCGAGATGCTGCGCGCGGTCGGGGTTCATCACGTCGCGCTGACATTTGACGAGGTTGCCGACCTTTGGCGGTCGGCCCGGTCAAAAACCGCTGTCCCATAAAGCGGGGGTGGATTAGCTTCGCCGCTTGCCCGATCGCGATGACGCGGCGTACAATCGAATTGCGAGTAAAGTTGCGCAGTTTTCTGCGGCTTTCCGAAATGATCCCCAAGGAGAGAGAGATGTGCACCGAGACTAGCGAAGCCGACCTCGATCGCGCCGGAATGCCCGTCGCACGGCGCAGCTTCACCGCCCTTGCGGGCGCCGGCGCGCTGGCTGCGGCCCTGCCCGCATGCGCGATGGCGGGCAAGCGGGTGAAGGGGCGCGATGTCACGATCCCGACTGACGACGGCACCTGCGACGCCTATTTCGTCGCACCCGCCGAGGGCAAGCATCCCGGCGTGCTGGTGTGGCCCGATATTCGCGGACTTCGCCCCGCATTCAGGCAGATGGCCGACCGGCTGGCGGGCGAGGGCTATGCGGTACTCACGGTGAATCCCTTCTACCGCTGGCAGAAGTCGCCCGTGGTCGATGCCGCGAACGACTGGGGAAATCCCGCGGTTCGCGAGAAGCTGTTCGGCTATCTGAAACAGCTGACCAGGCCGATCGTCGAGACCGACGCCAAAGCCCATCTTGCCTTCCTCCATGCGCAGACGGATGTCGATACGAAGCGGAAGCTTGGTACGACCGGTTATTGCATGGGCGGTGCGATGACGATCTACACCGCGGCGCTGAAGCCCGATCGCGTCGGTGCGGCGGCGAGCTTTCACGGCGGCGGGGTGGGCACCGACAAGCCGGATAGTCCGCACCTGCTGATTCCGAAGACCAACGCGGGCTATCTCTTCGCGATCGCCGACAATGACGACAAGGAAACGCCGAACGAGAAGGTTTTGCTGAAAGAGGTGCTCGCGCCGCGCAAGCAGTGGCACGAGGTCGAGGTCTATGCCGGCGCGATGCACGGCTGGTGCCCGCCCGACGGCCGCGCCTATAATGAAGCCGCGGCGGAGAAGGCGTGGGGGCGGATGCTCGAACTGTTCAAGGCCGAGCTGGCCTGAGCCAGCGGCGGGTTCAATGCGCGTGCGTGCCGCCGCTTGCGGCATAGCTCGCATAGACGCGCTGGCCGCCGGGGCCGAAGGTCATAACCTTATAGGCCTCGCGGTGGTTGCCATGTTCCATGCCCGGCGATCCGGTCGGCATCCCGGCGACGGCGAGCCCCTTCACGCCCTTCGGCTTCTCGCGGAGCAGGCGGGCGATCTCTTTCGCCGGCACATGCCCTTCGATCACATAGCCGCCGACAAGGACGGTGTGGCAACTGCGCAGCGCCTGCGGCACGCCCTGCTTGTCCTTGACCGCGGCCACGTCGGGCGAATTGACGATCACCGCCTTCTGACCGAACGCGCTCTTCACCTGCTCGAGCCATTTGAGGCAGCAGCCGCAGCCTGCGTCGCGGAACATCACCGGGTTCGCGGCGTGCGCGGTGCCGATGACGGCGGACAAGGCGGCGAGGGCGAAGATCGCACGGCGGGCAGGGAACATCGCAAATCCTTTTGGTCGAAACGCTGCCGAGCCTATAGGGTGGGCCCATGAAAGTCCATTTCATCCGGACAGGCGAGCGCCGCTACGGGGTGCGGATCGATCGCGACGCGACGCCGTCGCTCGTCATGGACCCGGCGCCGGGGTTCGATGCCGACCTGCCGCACGACATGGTGCATTTCGCCGTCGAGGCCGCGCTTGGGCTCAAGTCCGGCGTGTTCGGGCAGATCGCGGCGGGTGGCAATGCGGGTTCGTTCCACATCGGCGGTCCCGAGGGCGGCGACGCCCGCGAACATCGCCGCACTGGGCGCAAGCAGGCGGCGAAGGGCAGGAAGCTGGTCGCGGGGCAGGGGCGCGACGGCGAGTTGTCCGAAATCGCGGCCTTCCTCTTTGACGTCGCCTGGCGGAGCGGCCAGCGCCCCGACAGTGCGGCGCAGCGCGCGGCGCTCGGTGAGGCCGAGCGGACGCGCGCGGGCCTCAGCGCCGACGAGCGCGCGCGGATCGACACCGCGCAGCCGCGCGTGTTCGACGCGTTCGAGCGGTTGTCGAAGGCTTGGCGCGCGCTGCGCGTCGGCGAGGCGCTGGTGCTCGACTGGCCTAGCGGTCAGCCCATCGGGTAGAGGATGTCCTTGCTGACCTTGTGCAGCGCCTTCATCACATCGTCGGGCAGCACCAGTTCGATTGCGTCGAGGATCGGATCGAGCTGGTCATCGGCGCTGACCCCGACGATCGTCGACGCGACGAAGTCGTGCTGCTTCGACCAGGCGGTCGCCATCGTCACCGGATGCAGCCCGGCTTTCTCGGCGATCTTCAGATAACGCTCGGTCGCGGCCAGCGTCTTTTCGTTGACGAAACGGCGCCCCATCGCCGCCTGCCGCCCTTCCATCTGAAGGTAGCGCGAAAAGCGCGCGCCCTCGGGCGTCGCGCCGCCCTGATACTTTC
>CBJKNR010000323.1:0-4595 GCA_966417555.1 uncultured Sphingopyxis sp. | reverse complement strand
CGCCGCGCACGTCCGCGAGATTACTGACGGTCAGGGCGTTCCGGTCACTTTCGACGGCATCGGCATGGCGACCTGGGCGACCTCGCTGAAAGCGACCGCGCGGCGCGGGCTGATTGTCAGCTATGGCAATGCCGGCGGGCCGGTGACCGGCGTGAACCTCGGCATTCTCGCGCAGCATGGCTCGCAGTTCGTAAGCCGCCCGACGCTGTTCGACTATTATCTGCACCCCGGCGAGCGCGCCGCCGGCGCCGCCCGCGTCTTCGAGATGATCGAGAGCGGCGCGGTGCAGATCACCGTCGGCCAGCGCTATTCGCTGGAAGACGCGGCGCGTGCGCACGCCGATCTGGAAGCGGGGCGCACGACGGGATCCACCTTGTTGATTCCCGAGCACCGATAACGTCGCCCCCACGAAGGCGGGGGCCGCCATCGGCCTTGAGCTATGCTGCCAGCGGCCCCTGCCTTCGCGGGGGCGACGTCAGGCTTTCAACCGCTCGGCATGCCACGCGACATGCTCGGCCATGAAGGTCGAGATGAAATAATAGCTGTGGTCATATCCCGGCTGCATGCGGATCTCGGCCTTCTGCCCGTTCCGCTCACACGCCTCGACGAGCAGCCCGGTCCTGAGCTGTTCGGCGAGGAAATTGTCGGCCTCGCCCTGGTCGACGAGCAGGTCGGGCACGCGCAGCCCCTGATCGAGCAGCGCGCACGCATCATAGGCATACCAGTCCTCGCGCTCCTGCCCGAGATAATTGCCGAGCGCCTTCTCGCCCCACGGGCAATGGAGCGGCGCGACGATCGGCGAGAAGGCCGAGACCGAGCGGAAGCGATCCTGATTGCGCAGGCCGATCGTCAGCGCCCCGTGCCCGCCCATCGAATGGCCGGTAATCGCCTGCCGCGTCAGGTCGGCGCTCGCAAAATTGCGCAGCACGAGCGACGGCAGCTCGTCCTCGACGTACGAACGCATCCGGTAGTTCTTCGCCCACGGCTCCTCGGTCGCATCGACATAGAAGCCCGCGCCGAGGCCGAAATCCCACGCTCCCTCGGGATCGTCGGGCACACCCTCGCCGCGCGGGCTGGTGTCGGGCGCGATGAAGATCACGCCATGTTCGGCGCACGCCGCGCGATACTCGCCCTTCTCCATCACATTGGCATGGGTGCAGGTCAGCCCCGAGAGATACCAGAGCACCGGCAGCCGCGCGCCATGGTCATGATCGGGGACGAAGACCGCGAAGGTCATCTCGGTGCCCGTCGTCGTGCTGGCGTGCTTGTACACACCCTGCGTGCCGCCATGACTGCGGGTGGTGGAGAGGGTTTCGATGGTCATGCGGGTTCCTGTACCGGGATCGACGCGACGAGGGGTTGATGCCCCCAATGACGCAGGAGGTCGAGGATCGTTGCTCCCAAAAGGCCAAGCGTCGCGGTGTTGCGCAGCGGGTGGACGTTGACGGTCCCGGCCGCGGCAAGCCCCTCGTCGAGCACCACGGCAATGCTGCCCGGCTCGGCATTGATCGCCGCGAGCGGGGTCACCGAACCCGGCGCGATCCCCAGCAGCCTCTCCATATCCTCGGCCTTGCCGAAGCTGACGCGCTTGCTGCCGATCGCGGCAGGCAGCGCCTTCAGATCGACGCGCGCCTCCGACGGCACGGTGACGAGCCAGAACGCCCCGCCATTGTCTTTCAGGAACAGATTCTTGGTGTGCGCACCCGGAATCGCGGCATTCACCGCGTCGCTCTCGGCGACGGTGAACACCGCCTCATGCTCATAGGCGGCGAAGCGAATGGCAAGCACGCCAAGGTCCGCCAGCAATCCCGCTTCGCCGCGCATATCCGGTCCTCTTCCGGCCTCAGACGACGCGATGCAGCGCGCAGAGCTTGTTGCCCGACGGATCGCGCAGATAGGCGAGATAGAGTTTGCCGAACCCGCCTTCGCGAACGCCCGGCGGATCTTCGATCGAGGTGCCCCCCGCGGTAACACCGGCATCGTGCCAAGCCTTCGCCTGTTCGGGATTTTCCATCGCAAAACCGATCGTGCAGCCGTTGCCGATGGTCGCGGGCTGGCCGTCGATCGGAGCGGTCACCATGAATATCCCGCCATTGTGGAGGTAGATGAGGCGGCCCTTGTCGTCTTGGATCGCCGGCTTGCCGCCGATCGCCTGGAAGGTCGCGTCATAGAATTTCCTCGCAGCTTCAAGGTCGTTCGACCCGACCATATTGTGACTGTACATCGCCTTTGCTCCTCCTGATTTGGTTGCGAATCGATACCTACGCTGCCTGTCCGGTCAGGGCCAGCCGCGATTCCGGGCCCGGTTCACCGAAAATGCTGAACCATTCGATCGCCTCGGCGACCAGCCCTAGCGAAATACCACCGTCTTGCGCCCGTCGATCAGCACACGCTGCTCGGCGACCCAGCGCACCGCCCTCGCGAGCACCTGCGCTTCGGTGTCGCGACCGATGCGGATCAGTTCATCGACCGAATCGCGGTGGTCAACGCGCTCGACCGCCTGCTCGATGATCGGCCCCTCGTCGAGGTCGCTCGTCACGAAATGCGCGGTCGCACCGATCAGCTTGACCCCGCGCTCCTGCGCGCGGTGATAGGGTTTGGCCCCCTTGAAGCCCGGCAGGAAGCTGTGGTGAATGTTGATGCAGCGACCCGACAGCTTCGCCGACAGATCCAGCGAGAGCACCTGCATATAGCGCGCGAGTACGAGATACTCCGCTCCGCCGCGCGCCATCACGTCGAGGATCGCCTGTTCCTGCTCGGCCCGGTTCGCATCGCTTACCGGCAGATAATGGAACGGCACGCCATGCCATTCAGAAAGCCGACGTTGCGCTTCATGGTTCGACAACACCCCGACGATGTCGATCGCAAGATTGCCCGTCGACCAGCGGTGGAGGAGGTCGTTGAGGCAGTGGCTGCCCTGCGACACTGCGATCACGAAGCGCGGCTTCACGGTGCGGTCGCTGATCCGCGCGTCCATCGCAAAGCGCTCTATGATCGGCGCGAACGCTTCCTGCACGCCGGCCAGTCCCTCCGGAAAGCGCGGCCCTTCACCGCGAAATTCGACGCGCATGAAGAAACGGCCAGAATCGAGATCGGCATATTGCTGGCTGTCGAGAATGAAGCCGTCGCGCTCGGCGAGCAGCCCCGTCACCGCCGCGACGATGCCCACCGCATCGACGCAGCTGAAAGTCAGCACATAGGGTCCGGTCAAAACATTCCCCTCTTCCCGTCATTGCGAACCCGGCGAAAGCCGGGTGAAGCAATCCAGAGCGGTTTACGCAAACCCTGGATTGCCGCGTCGCCTTCGGCTCCTCGCAATGACGAAGCTTGGCGAAGAACGGAACTGCTTTTAATAAACAACCACGCTCCTGATGCTCTCGCCCGCATGCATCAGATCGAAGCCCTTGTTGATCTCCTCAAGCCCCATGACGTGGGTGATCATCGGGTCGATCTCGATCTTGCCGGTCATATACATGTCGACGATCTTGGGCACGTCGGTGCGGCCCTTGGCGCCGCCGAACGCGGTGCCGCGCCAGTTGCGGCCAGTGACGAGCTGGAACGGGCGCGTCGCGATCTCCTTGCCCGCTTCGGCCACGCCGATGATGATCGAGGTGCCCCAGCCGCGGTGGCAGGCTTCCAATGCGATGCGCATCACTTCGGTATTGCCCGTCGCGTCGAAGGTGTAATCGGCGCCGCCGTCGGTCATCCGGACGATCGCCGCGACGACATCCTCGCGGCTCATGCCCTTCGAATTGAGGAACTCGGTCATCCCGAATTTGCGGCCCCATTCCTCTCGGGTTGCGTTGATGTCGACGCCAATAATCTGGTTCGCCCCGGCAAGCCGCGCGCCCTGGATCACGTTGAGGCCGATGCCACCGAGCCCGAAGACGACGACATTGTCGCCGACCTGCACCTTTGCGGTGTTGATCACCGCACCGACTCCGGTGGTGACGCCGCAGCCGATGTAGCAGGCGGGCTGGAACGGCGCGTCCTCGCGAATCTTCGCGACCGCAATCTCGGGCAGCACCGTGAAGTTCGAGAAGGTCGAGCAGCCCATATAGTGGAAGATTGGCTGGCCCTTGTACGAAAAGCGCGTGGTGCCGTCGGGCATCAGCCCCTTGCCCTGCGTCGCGCGGATCGCGGTGCAGAGGTTGGTCTTGCCGCTGAGGCAGCTTTTGCACTGGCGGCATTCGGGGGTGTAAAGCGGGATCACATGATCGCCGGGCTTCACGCTGGTGACGCCCGCGCCGACCTCGCGCACGACGCCCGCGCCTTCATGACCAAGAATCGAGGGGAAAATGCCCTCACTGTCGAAGCCGTCGAGCGTATAGGCGTCGGTGTGGCAAATGCCCGTCGCCATGATCTCGACCAGCACTTCGCCCGCCTTCGGGCCTTCGAGGTCGAGTTCGACGATTTCGAGCGGCTTCTTCGCTTCGAACGCAACGGCGGCGCGGGTCTTCATGGGGAGGTCTCCTTCTCGGCGCTCCCAATCAGGCAAATGGGGTGGCAATGCAAGATGCCCATTCCTCCCTGTGGCCGAAGGCCAAGGGGAGGGTGGCCGCCGCGAAGCAGTGGTGGAGGGACCGCGGCCTCGC
>CBJKNR010000322.1:0-4606 GCA_966417555.1 uncultured Sphingopyxis sp. | reverse complement strand
TCACCGACCCGTTGGTGGCGAAGGCCTCGAGAAAGTCGCGCTGGAGCTTCGGCGTCCAGTGATAGCTGCCGGGGGCGGGGATGTCGGCGGGGTTGGGGGGCGGCGTCGTCCATCGATACGTCCTTTCGGTTGGGTGAAACCGATAGAATGAACCATATGGGTGAAATGTAGGAAAGGGGGCGGGCGTCCTATTTCGACCGGAAGCTGCCGTTCTTCTCCCCTCCCGCTTGCGGGAGGGGTCGGGGGAGGGCTGTGACGGTGCGATAGCCCTCCCCGCTGCGGGCAGGCAGCAAGCTGCCAAGCCTCGCTGCCCCTCCCCAAGCGGGCGGGGATACACGCGCGGGTTTCAAATGGCCGCTCTCCACCCCCGAAGCGGTCCGCAGCAAACTACGACAGGATGACGATCTCACGCTCGCCCTATCGCGGGCGCAGCCCCTTCTGCTCCATCCGCCACTTCGCCATGTCGATCCGATCCTGCCCGAAAAAGGGCTCGCCGTCGAACACGAGGGTCGGCACGCCCCAATGCCCCGCAATTTCGAGCGCGACCTGATTGGCGGCAATCTCGGTGTCGAGCACCTCCGCCTCGCGCACGGCCTCGGCGTCCAGCTCGGCGAGGTCGAGCCCCGCGCGCTTTGCCGCGCCCGCCAGATGATCGCCGAGATGCCAGTCCTGCGCGCCGCCCCAGATCAGCTGGCCGACCTCGTGCGCAAAGGCGAGGCCCTTGCCGCGCCGCGCCGCCGCCTGCCCGAGCCGTGTCAGGCGATAGATATAGGGCTGCTCGGCCGCGATCGCGCGCGTCGCAATATCCTGCACGATCGGGTCGGGGCGCGGCGGGCCAAAGGGAATGCCGTGGAACTGCGCGACGCGGATCATGTCGCGCACCGTATAGCTCAGCCAGTTGGGATGATTGCGCTCGAAAAAGTCGGGCTGGCGCACCGCGAGCGGATAGACCGGCCGCAGCTTGATCGTGACGTCATGGCTTGCGGCGAGCGCGCGATAGCGGCCGACGGCGAGATAGCTGTACGGCGAGCGAAAGGACCAGAAAAGGTCGGCGGTCAAAGTCATCCCCACATCCTGCCCAAAAACATGCCCCACGCAAGCAGTGTAAAGAAAATTTACACCATATTCGAGGCTGTTGGCAATCCCGCCGGGCAGTTGAATATAATAGCAATTGCTATTATATCTTATGCCATGAGTGAAAATATCGGATTCCTCCTGAATGACACCGCGCGCCTCTTCCGGCGCGCGTTCAACGCGCGCACGAGGGACAGCGGCATCACGGCGCTGCAATGGCGGCTGATCACTTACCTCAAGCGTCACGAAGGCGTCCGGCAGGGGCCGCTCGCCGAGCTGATCGAGGTCGAGCCGATCACCCTGTCGCGCATGGTCGACCGGCTGGCCGAGGCCGGACTGGTCGAACGCCGCGCCGATCCCGCCGACCGCCGCGCGTGGCAGCTTTACCTGACGCCGCGCGCGCGCGAATTGCTCGGCGGGATGCGTCCCGTCGCCGAAGCGCTCGCCGCCGAAGCGATGGAAGGGTTGAGCGCCGCCGAGATCGACCAGCTGCTCGGCCTCGTCGAGCGCGTCCGCGTCAATCTCTCCCGCCGCATCTGCCAAAAAGAAAAAGAGACTCTTTGATGGACCAGCTCTCCCCCACCCGGCCGAAAGCCGAAAATGCGGCGCCGCCCAAAGCGGCGCCCCCCAAAACCGCACCCCAGGCCGATCCGCTGCCCGCGCCCGCAACCACGGCGGATACCGCACCGAAGGCGAGCTGGCGCACCCGCCTGCTGATGTTCGGGCTGCCCGCGCTGCTCGTTGCGGGCGGTGCCGGCTGGTGGCTGACGAGCGGCGGGTCGGTGTCGACCGACAATGCCTATGTCCAGATGGACAAGGTGTCGGTCGCCGCCGAAGTCGGCGGCCGCATCACCGAGGTCGCCGTCCGCGATGGCCAGCAGGTCGCGAAGGGGCAATTGCTGTTTCGCATCGACGGCGAACCCTATGCGCTGAGCGTCGCGCAGGCGACCGCGGCGATCGACGCGGCCGAGGTCGAGATCGGCAACCTCGCGGCGAGCGCGAACACCTCGAGCGTCGACATCGCCGCCGCGCGCGAGGACGTCAAATTTGCCGAGGTCACCTTCCAGCGTCAGGCAGCGCTGATGGAAAAGGGCTTCACGACGAAGGCCGCCTATGACGCGGCGCGCCACGCGCTCAGCCTCGCGCGCGAGCAGGTACGCCAGGCCGAGGCCGCCGCCACCGAGGCGCGCACCAGGCTCGCCGCCGGCCCGTCGAGCGGGATCAACCCGCAGGTCGAGGCGGCGCGCGTCCAGCGCTCGCAGGCCGAGGTAAACCTCGGCCGGACCACCGTCCGCGCCCCGAGCGCCGGCCGCGTCGCGCAGTCCGACCGGCTGCAGATCGGCCAGATGATGGTCGCAGGCCTCCCCGCGGTCACCCTCGTCGACACCGCGCACCCGTGGGTCGAGGCCAATTTCAAGGAAACCGACCTTGCCGACATGCGTGTCGGCCAGCGCGCCGAAATCAGCTTCGACGCCTATCCGGGCCTCAAGGTGCGCGGCCATGTGCTGACGATCGGCGCGGGCACGGGCAGCGAATTTTCGGTGCTCCCCGCGCAGAACGCGACCGGCAACTGGGTCAAGGTGACGCAGCGCGTACCCGTCCGCATCGCCTTCGACGAAAAGCCGTCGCGCGACATGATCGCGGGGCTCTCGGCCGACGTGCGGGTGTTTACCGGCGGCGGGACGGTCGCCGGGAAATAGACGTGTGCGTCCTTCCCACTCATCGCGTCATTGCGAGCGCAGCGAAGCAATCCAGAGCCCGCGCAAACCGCTCTGGATTGCTTCGCTGCGCTCGCAATGACGAACTTTTGCCCGACTGATGGCTTCCCGCGCCCTCCCCCGCCGGCCGTCCGCAACGGCGCTGCCGGCCGACGATTCGATCCCGCTGCACGAACGCGTCCGCTATCGCGGCCTGCTGACGGTCGCGGTCATGGGCGCGTCGATCATGCAGATCCTCGACACGACGATCGCCAATGTCGCCATCCCGCACATGCAGTCGGCGCTCGGCGCGACGAGCGAGACGGTGACCTGGGTGCTGACCAGCTATATCCTCGCGTCGGCGATCGCGATGCCGATCACCGGCTGGCTCGCCGACCGCATCGGGCGGCGCCAGCTGTTCCTCGGCGCGGTCGCGGGCTTCATCGTCGCGTCGATGGCGTGCGGCGCCGCGCAGACGCTCGAACAGATGGTCGCCTTCCGCTTTCTGCAGGGGATCAGCGCCGCCTTCATCGGCCCGCTGTCGCAATCGGTGATGCTCGACATCAACCCGCCCGAACGCCACGCGCGCGCGATGTCGATCTGGGGCATGGGGATCATGGTCGGCCCGATCCTCGGCCCCGTGCTCGGCGGCTGGCTGACCGAGAGCGTCAACTGGCGCTGGGTCTTCTACGTCAATCTGCCCGTCGGGCTGCTGACGCTCGCGATGATGTGGGCGCTGCTCCCCGCGACCCGGCGGACCGACCGCAAATTCGACCTCTTCGGTTTCTCGATGCTCGCACTGGGCCTCGCCGCGCTGCAGCTGATGCTCGACCGCGGCGCGCACGAGGACTGGTTCAACAGCATCGAGATCTGGATCGAGTGCGGGGTCGCCATCGCGTGCCTCTGGATGTTCTTCATCCACCTCTTCACCGCGCGCGGCGATACGCTGTTCAACCGCAGGATGCTCGCCGACCGCAACCTCGTCACCGCGATGGGCTTCATGGTCGTGATCGGCGTGGTGATGTTCGCGTCGATGGCGCTCCTGCCGCCGATGCTCCAGAATCTGTTCGGCTGGCCGGTGATCGACACCGGCTGGGTGCTCGCGGTGCGCGGCATCGGCATCCTGATGAGCATGTGGGTCGCGGGGCAATTGCTCGGCAGGATCGACGCGCGCTGGCTCGTCGGCACCGGCCTCCTCGTCGCCGCCTGTTCGCTCTGGCAGATGAGCCACTGGTCGCTCGCTATGGGGATGCAGCCGGTCGTCGTCAGCGGGCTCGTGCAGGGGCTCGGCATGGGGCTGATCTTCATTCCGCGCAATGCCATGGCCTTCGCGACGATCGCACCGCGGCACCGCACCGACGGGTCGAGCCTGCTGAACCTGCTGCGCAGCATCGGCGCCTCGGTCGGGATTTCGGTCGTCACCACGCTGCTCGCCTCGAACACGCAGACGAGCCACGAGGACCTCGCCGCGCATGTCACGAACAGCTCGATCAGCCTGCTCGACCCCTCGACCGCCGACCGCTTCGGCATCGCGGGCGAGGCGGCGATGGCGATGATCAATGCCGAGATCAACCGGCAGGCGGCGATGATCGCCTATGTCGACGATTTCCGGGCGATGATGTGGGTGACGCTCGCATCGGTCCCGCTCGTGCTGCTGCTCCGCCCGCCAAGGCCCGGCGGGCCGAGGGCATCGGCCGCCGATATGGGGCATTAAGAACCGCTTAGGGGTGGAGCTGTCATCAGCTTATTCGTCATCCCGGCGAAGGCCGGGATCTCACCCTAACGGTTTTGCGCACCCGAGGTCCCGGCCTTCGCCGGGATGACGATGCGAGAGA
>CBJKNR010000321.1:0-4704 GCA_966417555.1 uncultured Sphingopyxis sp. | reverse complement strand
TGGGAAGGAGGGGCGCGGGACCAAGCCCCCCTCCTTCCGCCGCCCCCTTTGGCCTAGAAATTCGTACGCAGCCCGAAAACGAAATTCCGCCCACGCAACGGCGACGCATTCTTGATGAAGGACGCGTGATTATAGGCGAGCTCGTTCGTCAGGTTGGTCGCGCGCACGAAAAGTTCGGCGTCGGCCTTCGGCCGCCCGAGTTCGAGCTTGTAGGCGAGCGTCGCGTTGAGCATGTCATAGCCCGGCGTCCGCGTCTCGAAAGCCGCGATCCGGTCCTGTTCGAAAACATGGTAATATTCCACGTCGCCCGACAGCGGCCCCCACCGGCCATCGGCGCGTGCGCCAAGCCGGCCGGCCGGAATGCGCGGCAGATCGCCCTGATCATGTTTGAACTTCGCGCGCACATAATCGCCGAACAGCGAGACGCCGACATCGCCGAAATCATGCCGCACCTCGCCGTCGACGCCGGTGAAGGTCGCATCGGCGGCGGTGTAGCGAATGAGCCGGAAATCCTCGAACCGGTCGAGCGTGTTCGCGAAGATATAGTCGTCGAAATCCTGATGATAGGCGCCGATCGTGAACGTGGTCGCGCCTCTTGTCTTGCGAAAGGTCAGGTCGATCGACTTGCCGGTTTCCTTGCCGAGCGTCGCGGTGCCGAGTTCGTAGGTGTTCGTGGCGAGGTGGATGCCGCGGGCATAAAGCTCCTGCACATTGGGGGCGCGCTGCGATCGCGCGAGCGACAAGGCAAGCGAATAGTCGCCGCCGACATCCCAGATCGCCGCACCCGAGATCGAGAATGGCTTGTGACTGACCTCGCGGTTCAGCGTCGTCTCGATCCTCTGCCATTCCTGGCGCGCGGCAAGCTCGAAGCGGACCGGACCGGCCTCGAGCGTTTCCATCAGGAAGAGCGCGGTGCTCCGCGTCTCGCTTTCGGGCAGAAAGGCCTCCTCGCCGACCGCGCTGAACTTGCTTTCCGAATGCTGGACACCGAACGCGCCGCGCAAGGGGCCGACCGGCTTGTGCGCCAGTTCGAAGCGAAGTTCGTGCGCCTTGTTGCTGAAGGTCGTCGCGACCTCGTCATGTTCGATCTCGTCATGCTCATAATCGGTGAACGACAGGCGGAAGCGGACTTTCTCGAACCCGGGAAGCGGATCTTCATATTCGCTGCGGATGTCGAACCGCTCGCTCCTGAGCTTCACGAACGGCACTTCCTCATGCTCGTGGTCATGATCATGGTCGTGGTCATGATCCTCGTCGTCGTGCCCATGCCCGCCGCAATGCAGGCTGCTGCCGTGCGGATGGCAGCTCTCATAGTCATGGCTGTGACCCGGCAGGCCATATTCGCTGCGCTGGCGCGTATAGGCGACGCCCAGATAGCCGCCGCTGCCGACCCATGAGCCGCCGACGGTGAAGGTCGAGGTGTCGTTGTAGGAGCCGTCGACATGGCGCTCGCCGAACCCCTTCGGCACCCGGTAGTCGTTCGACGCGCGATGGACGCCCTCGACGCGCAGCGCGAGCCCCTGCCCCCCGATCGTGATCCCGCCGACGAGCGACCGCTCATCGTCTGCGGTGCCAAAGCGCCCCTCGACCGTCCCTGCGATGCCGCCCTCGGGAATCGAGGTCGGCACCTTTTCATCCAGCAGATTGATCGCGCCGCCGATCGCGCTGCCGCCATAGAGCAAAGCCGACGGGCCGCGCAGCACCTCGATCCCGCGCAGCAGCAGCGGCTCGGTCGTCACCGCATGATCGGGTGAAATCGCCGACGCGTCGTGAATGGTGGCGCCATCCGAGAGCGCCTGGACGCGCGGCGCGGTCTGGCCGCGGATCACGGGCCGGCTCGCGCCGCCGCCGAAATTGTCGAAATGGATGCCCGGCTGCCCCGCGAGCGTGTCGCCGAGCGTCGCCTGGCGGCGATGGACAAGTTCGTCGCCCGACAAGGTGATCACCGGGGTCGCGGTCTCGTCGGCACGAAGGCCAAGCATGTTCGCCGACACGACGATCTCGGGGTCGGCGGTGCTGCCGGCCTGAAGGAAGCCGGCGTGCGGTGATGGTGCGGGCTTGGCGGCCGGGACCGTTTCGGCCGCGAAGGCGATATGCGGAACGACTGCCGGAACGGTGGCCGACAGCAGGAGAACTCGAAACTTCACAAAAAACCCCTTTCCTATCTGGACGTCGGCCGTATATGATACGTTATCTCATATCACAACCCCGACAGGGATTTTTCTTCATGTGTGCTCTCCCCCTGCGCCATGCCCGGCGCCAAAGAACGACCGACCTCGTCGAGGGAACGGCCATTTCCGCGTCGCTTCTCTGCCTCGTCCACTGCCTCGCGCTTCCCTTGCTGCTGCTCGCCCTCCCTGCGCTCGCCGGCACCTTTTTCAAGTCCGAGGCCTTCCACATCGCGGCAGCGACACTGGTCGTGCCGGCGGCGGCGCTGGCCTTCCTTCTCGGCTATCGCCGACATCGCGCGCCCGCGCCGGCGCTGCTCGGATCGGCGGGGGTCGCCTGCATCGTTGCGGCGCTGTTTCCGGGGTGGGGCGAGGGCGCGGCGACCATGATGACGGCGGCCGGCAGCCTGCTCCTGATCAGCGGCCATCTCATCAACTGGCGCATGCGCCGGACCCTTGCCTGATGATCGCGGGCGCCGGTCGTCCACGGACGGGACGAGCGGAGCCGGTGCAGACGGCGAGGCCCGGAAGCGCACCTCCGCGATACTCGAGGCGATCGTCCTCTCGATCCTTTGCGCAAGCCAGGCACCGCTCGGCGCCTATGTCATCGCACGGCAGGCGCGGGCGCTCGGCGCGCCGATGGCGCCCAATCAGGTGTATCGCATTCTCGAGCGGCTGGGGCCGCGCGTCCGCCGCGTCGAGACGCGCAACGCCTATGTAAAGGCGTCCGGCGCGCCCGGCCCGATCACCGTCTGCCGCGCCTGCGGGCAGACGCACGTGCTCGACATGGAAATCGATGCCGACGTTGACCGCATTTGCCGCGCAGCAGGCTTCAAGGCAGAGCGCATGATCGCCGAAATTATCGGACTTTGCCAGCAGTGCCGCAGATAGCCGCATGATCGACGGAGCCCTGGCCACGCCCCGTCATGGCGCGGCGCCGCCGATGCCACCGGCATGTCAGGCCTTCGGTGCCCGATCATAGACGAGGCGGAATCCGACGTTGCTCGTACCGAGCCCCGGATCGCGGCCCTGCCGCGAGGCGGGACGGTAGCGCTGGCAATAATTGGGGGCACACAGATAGCTGCCGCCCTTCACTGTGCGCGACGGCATGCCGGGGTTGAACGAGTCATAGGCGCTGCTTTCGCCCGGCCCCTTCGGGTTGTCCCTGTCATCGGGATCGTGGCCCGGCCTGAAGAAATCCGCCGTCACTTCCCAGACGTTGCCGACCATGTCGTAAAGACTATTGGCGTTGGGCCGGTAGCATCCGACCGGGGCAATGCCCTTGAATCCGTCGCTTTCGGCATTGTAATTCGGAAAGGCACCCTGCCAGCTGTTCGCCTCTGCCGGCTGGACATTCTTCGATCTTTGCCCCGCGCTCGCGGCATATTCCCATTCGGCCTCGGTCGGGATACGCCCGCCCGCCCATTTGGCATAAGCGACCATATCGTCCCACGCGAGGTGGACGACGGGCTCGTTCGCCGCCGCGTCGGCGCCGCCCGGGCCATAGGGCTTCTTCCAATTGGCGCCCGGCACATATTTCCACCAGTCGGCATAATTGTTCGAAGGGAAATCGGGCGGCGTGAACACCGCCGAGCCGGCCTTCAGCATGTCGGGCGGGATCTGGTCGGCGGGAAGCCGGAACTGCTTCGGATCGACGGGTTTTTCGGCAATAGTGACATAGCCGGTGGCTTCGACGAACGTCGCGAACTGACGGTTCGTCACCTCGTGCGGATCGATCCAGAAGCCGCCGACGGTTGTCGTTCGTACCGGCGCCTCCTCGGCATAGACGTCATCCTCGCCCATCTCGAAACTGCCGCCTGCCAGCTTCACCGGCGTATCGGCGATACCCGGGCAGGTTCGCGCGGCCTTCGCACCGGCAGCGGCCTTGCTCGCTCGGGCGCTGTCGTCGCCGCACGCCGAAAGCGCGAGCAGCGAGACGATCGCAGCGAAGGATGGCGCGGACATTCGAATCATATTGGTCTCCACTCGGGATGGGCTCGACAGGGCTGTCACCGGAAGGAAGCTGAACGGCCGACCCGCTTCGGTCAATGCATAGCGACGGGGCGCACCGCGCCCGCTGATCGCGGCCGACTTTGCGGGGAACCCTGCCGCTGCACGCTGGTTTCAGACCGGAGGGGCCCAAGGAGGCCGCCATGGTCGAGATCAAGGATCGCCGTGACGCAATGGTCGACCATCAGGTCGCCGCGCGCGGCGTGCACGATGCACGGGTGCTCCGCGCCATGCGCGAAGTACCGCGCGAACGCTTCGTTCCCGAACCGCTCGCCGAATTCGCCTATGAGGACACACCGCTGCCGATCGAAGCGGGACAGACCATATCGCAGCCCTATATCGTCGCGCTGATGCTCGAGGCGGCGGAGATCCAGCCCGAGGATCGCATCCTCGAAATCGGTGTCGGCTCGGGATATGCCGCCGCGGTCATGAGCCGGATCGCCCGCCGCGTCCATGCGATCGACCGGCAGGAGGAATTGACCGAACTCGCCCGCATCCGGATGGCCGATCTCGGCTATGACAATGT
>CBJKNR010000320.1:0-4744 GCA_966417555.1 uncultured Sphingopyxis sp. | reverse complement strand
ACCGGGATTTCGGGGTCGAAAATCTCCTTGAGCGCGTCGATCACCGCTTCGTAGAGGTCGCCGCCGACCGCGCCGGGCTCGACCGCTGCGGGCTTGGCGGCGAGGAAACCTTCGAGGTAGTCGCGCTTGCGCTCGAGCTTCTCGGGCGCACTCTCGACGTCCTCGACGCGCGCCTTCGGCGGCGCCGCGACGCTTTCCACTTCCTCGACCCTGATCCCGGTCTCGCTCATGCGGTCCTCGCTCATCCGAAAATCCTTTCGACGCGGGCGAGGCCGTCGATCAGCGCCGCCACATCGTCGTCATTGCTGTACACACCGAAACTCGCGCGCGCGGTCGCGGGAACCCCCAGATGCTCCATCAGCGGCTGCGCGCAATGGTGTCCGGCGCGGATCGCGACCCCGCTTTCGTCCAAGATAGTGCCGATGTCGTGCGGATGAACCCCCGCCATCGAAAAACTGACGATTCCGGCGCTGTTTTCAGGGCCATAGAGGGTGATGCTGTTCTTCCGCGCGAGCGCTTCGCGCAATGTCCCGACCAGCGCGCATTCATGCACATGGATCGCATCGATGCCGATCGCGTCGACATAATCGACCGCCGCCGCAAGCCCGATCGCCTCGACGATCGCGGGGGTGCCCGCCTCGAACCGCGTCGGGGCGGGGGCATAGGTCGTCTTTGCAAAGGTCACGCGATCGATCATCGACCCACCGCCCTGCCACGGCGACAGCGCGCTGAGCTTGTCGCTCCACAGCACCCCGATGCCCGTCGGGCCGTAAAGCTTGTGGCCCGAAAAGACATAATAGTCGCAGCCGAGCGCGGTGACATCGACCGGCAGGCGCGGCACCGCCTGGCAGCCGTCGATCAGCAGCTCGGCGCCGACGCGGTGCGCGATCTCCGCCGCGCGCGCGACGTCGAGCGGGCTGCCGAGCACGTTCGAGACATGCGCGAAGGCAACCATCGTATGTTCGGGGGTCAGCAGCCTTTCGGCGGCATCGAGGTCGATCCGGCCATCTTCGGTCAGCGGGCAGACATCGACCTGCCACCCTGCGAGCTGCCACGGCACGATATTGCTGTGATGCTCCAGCACCGACAGCAGCACGCGGCCCTTCTTCGGGTGCGAGTAAGCGACGAGGTTGATCGCCTCGGTCGCGCCGCGCACGAAGGTCACGTCATTCTCGCGCGCGCCGATAAAGCCCGCGATGCGCCGCCGCGCCGCCTCATAGGCGAGCGTCATGTCGGCCGAGCGCGCATAGACGCCGCGGTGCACGGTCGCATAGTCGCGGCCCATCGCGTTGACAGTAGCATCGATCACCGCCTGCGGCTTCTGCGCGGTCGCGGCGGTGTCGAGATAGTGCCAGCCGGGGGTGAGGCCGGGGAAGTCGGTGCGGACGTCGGGGAAAGTGCGGAGGGCAGTCGCGGTGCTCACACCAGCTCTCCCAGCTTCGCGAGCGCGAGCACCTGCAATTGCTCCTCATCCTCGGCGCCGTCGAACACGCCCGCGACGAAGGCCTGCAGCAGGATCTTCTTCGCCTCGGCGGGCGGAAGCCCACGCGACTGGAGATAATAGAGGCTCATCGCGTCGAGCTCGCCGATCGCGCAGCCGTGCGCGCATTTGACGTCGTCGGCGAAGATTTCGAGTTCGGGCTTGGCATTGGCGGTCGCGCTGCGCTCGAGCAGCATCGCCTTTACATCCTGCTCGCTGTCGGTCTGTTGCGCGTCGCGCGCAACCGCGACCTTGCCGAGATAGGTGCCGGTGGCGGTGCCGCCGAGCACCGAGCGCACCATCTGCCGCGACGTCGCGCCGGGTTCGGCGTGGGTGACCGTGGTGATGATCTCGAGCGTCTGCTCGCCGCCGCCGATCTGCGCCGCGCCGAGATTGAAGTCGGCGCCCTCGTGCAGCGTGACGTTGAGTTCGACGCGGCCGTATGTGCCGCCGATGTTGAGGATATGCAGCGATGCGGTCGCGCCCTTGCCGATGCTCATCTCGATCTGCCGGATCGCTGCCCCAGAGGCGGGTGAGTCCTGCACGATCGCGCGTTTGAAGTCGCCGCCCGCGGGCACGACGATGCTTTCGGGCGCGGGCAGCGGCCACGCCGCGGTCACCGCGTCGATGTCGGCGTAACGCCACGCCTCGTCGCGGCGCGAGGGAAGGGCGGCGGTAGTCAAGCCATCACCTCCGCATAACCATGCGCTTCGAGCTCGCGTGCCAGTTCGGGCCCGCCCGACTTGACGATCCGCCCTGCCGCAAGGACGTGGACGAAATCGGGCTGCACATAGTCGAGCAGGCGCTGATAGTGGGTGATCAGCAGCACCGCCTTGTCGGGCCGCCGCATGATCGCGTTGATCCCGTCGCCGACGACGCGCAGCGCGTCGATGTCGAGACCGCTGTCGGTCTCGTCGAGGATCGCGAGCTTGGGGTCGAGGATGCCCATCTGCACCATCTCGTTGCGCTTCTTCTCGCCGCCCGAAAAGCCGACGTTCACCGGGCGCTTGAGCATGTCCATGTCGAGCTTCAAGAGCCCCGCCTTCTCGCGCGCGAGTTTCAGGAAGTCGCCGCCCGACAGCGGCTCTTCGCCGCGCGCCTTGCGCTGGGCGTTGAGGCTTTCGCGCAGGAACTGGACGTTCGACACGCCGGGGATTTCGACGGGATACTGGAAACCGAGGAACAGGCCGGCGGCGGCGCGCTCGTGCGGGTCCATGTCGAGCAGGTCCTGCCCTTCAAAGGTCGCCGAGCCTTCGGTGACCTCATAGCCCGGCCGCCCGCCGAGCACATAGGACAGCGTCGACTTGCCCGCGCCGTTCGGCCCCATGATCGCATGGATTTCGCCCGCATTGATGGCGAGCGACAGCCCCTTCAGGATCGGCTTGCCGGCGACGGTGGCGTGGAGGTTTTCGATTTTAAGCATCTGATATCGTACCCGTTCAATTGCTGCCGCGTTTGGCGCGGTCGCTTCGAATCTTTTGAAGCAAATTCATAAAGTTCGGTTTGGCTTGCGCGCCGAGCTGGGATTTCAGCTCGTTGGCCTGCGCCGCCGGATATTCCCTGTCGATCGCGGCGTAGAGCTGCTCGTTCAGATTCTTGCAGCCCTCAGTTGCACTCGCAAAAATTACTTCGTCAGTCGCATCGGTTTTGGTCATGCGAACGGCGTAGGTCGTCATGCAACGATCATTGGCTTGAGCAATCGTCATGACATTTGCTTGTGGTGGTTGGGCAAGAGCGAGCTGCGATACGAGCGCCACACTCAACGCAAACATCGACAACAATCGCATTCTCATCCGACGCTCCCCTCAAGCGAAATCCCCAGCAATTTCTGCGCCTCGACCGCAAACTCCATCGGCAGCTGCTGCAACACCTCTTTCGCAAAGCCGTTGACGATCAGCGCTACCGCTTCTTCCTGCCCAAGTCCGCGCTGCATCGCGTAGAAAAGCTGGTCGTCGCTGATCTTGCTCGTCGTCGCCTCATGCTCGACGGTCGCGCTCGGGTTGCGGACCTCGATATAGGGGACGGTGTGCGCGCCGCACTGGTCGCCGAGCAGCAGGCTGTCGCACTGGGTGAAGTTGCGCACCCCCTCGGCATTGGGCGCGACCCGCACCAGCCCGCGATAGGTACCGCTCGACTTGCCCGCGCTGATCCCCTTCGACACGATGGTAGAACGCGTGCGCTTGCCGTTGTGGATCATCTTGGTGCCGGTGTCGGCTTGCTGATAATTGTTCGTCACCGCGACCGAATAGAATTCGCCGACGCTGTCGTCGCCGTTCAGCACACAGCTCGGATATTTCCACGTGATCGCGCTGCCGGTTTCGACCTGCGTCCACGACACCTTGCTGCGCTTGCCCTGGCACAGCGCGCGCTTGGTCACGAAATTGTAGATGCCGCCCTGGCCCTCGGCATTGCCGGGATACCAGTTCTGCACGGTCGAATATTTGATCTCGGCATCATCCAATGCGACCAGCTCGACCACCGCGGCGTGGAGCTGGTTCTCGTCGCGCATCGGCGCGGTGCAGCCTTCGAGATAGGAGACGTATGCGCCCTTGTCGGCGACGATCAGCGTCCGCTCGAACTGCCCCGTATTCTCGGCATTGATGCGGAAATAGGTGCTGAGCTCCATCGGGCAGCGCACGCCCTCGGGCACATAGACGAAGGTGCCGTCCGAGAAGACCGCGCAATTGAGCGTCGCGAAATAATTGTCGTGCATCGGCACGACCTTGCCGAGCCATTTCTTCACCAGCTCGGGATATTCGCGGATCGCTTCCGAAATCGACAGGAAGATCACGCCCGCGCGCTTCAGCTCCTCGCGGAAGGTCGTCGCGACGCTGACGCTGTCGAACACCGCGTCGACCGCGACCTTGCGCGCGCCCTCGACGCCGGCGAGCACCTTCTGCTCCTCGATCGGGATGCCGAGCTTCTTGTAGACCTCGAGGATCTCGGGATCGACCTCGTCGAGCGACGACAGCTTCGGCTTCGCCTTGGGGGCCGCGTAATAATAAGCGTCCTGATAGTCGATCGGCGGGACGTTGAGCTTCGCCCAGTCGGGTGTCTCCATCGTCTGCCAGTGGCGGAACGCCTTCAGCCGCCAGTCGAGCATCCATTCGGGCTCGTTCTTCTTGGCCGAGATGAAGCGGACCGTGTCCTCGGTCAGCCCTTTGGGCGCGAAGTCGGTCTCGATCGTCGAGGACCAGCCATGCTCATAATCGTCGACGCGGAGCGCCGCGTCGCGCGCGGCCTGATCCTTCACAGGGGTATCGG
>CBJKNR010000319.1:0-4750 GCA_966417555.1 uncultured Sphingopyxis sp. | reverse complement strand
AAATCCTTGCGAAGTACCGGGAGGGCGCAGGCCGAGCGCGCCGCGACGAGATAATCCTCGTGCCCCTGAAAATATGGCGCGTCGGTTAGCACTGAAAGACAGGCGGCACCGCCAGCGGCGTAGGCGCGAGCATGATCGGCGGGATCGAAATCATGCCGGATCAGTCCTTTGGAGGGCGAAGCTTTCTTTATTTCGGCGATCAAGCCGAAGCCGCCGGCGTCGATTTTGGCTTGCAGAGCGGCGGCGAAACCACGGATCGGGCCCGCGTCGATGGCGTCGAGGTCCGAGACGGAGCGCACGGCGCGGCGCTCGGCGACTTCTTCGACCTTCGTAGCGAGGATTTGGATGAGCCTATTCACAAATCATGCTCCATATTTTCGTCATTGCGAGCAAAGCGAGGCAATCTCCAGCCATCGGCCTTGCACAAGGCCGATGGCTGGAGATTGCCGCGTCGCCTGCGGCTCCTCGCAACGACGAATATAATCGCCGCGCTCATCGGTAGGCGATCCAGCAATTGAGCAGCGTATTGGCAAGGCCCTTGTCGATTGCCTCGGCGGCTTCCTCGACGCCTTCGGGCAGGGTGTCGGCGGCGCCTGCGACGACGAGCGCTTCGGCGGCGTTGTAGAGCACGGCGTCGCGGTAGGCGCCGGGCTCGCCCTCGAGCAGGCGGCGGAGCGCCCTCGCGTTATACTCGGCATCTCCGCCGCGAATTTCCGCGAGCGAGCGGGTCGGCAGGCCCGCGTCGGCGGCGACGCTGCGCTGCATCCGGACACCTTCGGGTGTCACGACGGCGACCTCGTTGCCGCCCGCGAGCGAGAGTTCGTCGAGCCCCTCGTCGCCCGAGATCACGCGCGAGTGGTCGGTGCCGAGCCGGTGCAGCGCCTCGGCGTAGACGGGGACATAAGCGGGGCGTGCGATGCCGACGAGCTGGCGCGTGACGCGCGCCGGGTTGGCGAGCGGCCCCATCAGGTTGAAGATCGTGCGGCGGCCGATCGCCTTGCGGATCGGCATGATGCGCTTCATCGCCGGGTGGCGCGTTCCGGCAAAGAGGAAGCAGATGCCGAGGTCGGCGAGCTGTTCCTCGGCCATGCGGTCGGCGCGGTCCATATCGAGGCCGAGTGCCTCGAGCGTATCGGCGGCGCCAGACTTTGAAGAAGCCGCCCGATTTCCGTGCTTTGCAACCGGAACCTCGCACGCCGCGACGACAATCGACACCGCGGTCGAGACGTTGAGCGTGTGATGGCCGTCGCCGCCGGTGCCGCAGACGTCGATCGCGCCCGGCGGCGCCGCGACGGGAATCAGCCGGTCGCGCATTGCCTGCGCCGCGGCGGCGATCTCGACCATCGTTTCGCCGCGGTCGGAAAGCGCGATCAGGAATTCGGTGACCTGTTCGTTGGTGGCACCGCCGTCGAGCATCGTCGCGAAGGCGTCGGCCGCCTCGTCATGAGCGAGCAGCACCGAAGGATCGGGAAACGGGCCGAAGCGGCTCATGCCGCCTTGCGCTCGCCGACCGGTAGCCCTGCAATTTTCAGGAAATTGGCGAGCATCGCATGGCCATGCTCGGTCGCGATGCTTTCGGGATGGAACTGGACGCCGTGGATCGGCAGCTCGACGTGGCGGAAGCCCATGACGGCGCCGTCGTCGCTCGTCGCGTTGATGACGAGGGCGGCGGGAATATCGACGACCTCAAGGCTGTGATAGCGCGTCGCCTGGAAGGGCGAAGGCAGGCCGGTGTAGAGTCCGCTATTGTCGTGGCAGACGGGCGAGGTCTTGCCGTGCATCAGGTGGCCGCGCTGGACGGTGCCGCCGAAATGCTGGCCGATCGCCTGATGCCCGAGGCACACGCCGAGCAGCGGACGCCGCGTATCGGCGCAGGCGGCGACGAGATCGAGGCTGATGCCCGCTTCATTGGGGGTGCAGGGGCCGGGCGAGATCAGGATCGCGTCGGCGCCGGTCGCAAGCGCCTGTGCCGCGGTGAGCGCGTCGTTGCGCTCGACGCGCACGTCGACGCCCAACTCGATCAGATAGTGAACGAGGTTGAAGGTGAAGCTGTCATAATTGTCGATGACGAGGATCATGGTGGGCGCACTAACGGTTTTGCGAGGTGGGGGGAAGCTTTAGGAACTATCGGCCTGACAATCCACTCTTCGTCATTCCCGCGAAAGCGGGAATCCAGCTCTTTTGAACAAAGCGTCGGTTGAAAGCTGGACCCCCGCATTCGCGGGGGTGACGAAAACGGGAAGCTATTCCACCATCAGCCTAGCGAGGTCGTCCTTCCAGAACTTCGCCCATGTATGCGTGCCATGGCCCTTGGTTTCGGGGCTCGCGGGGATGAGGATGAATTTCGTCGTCTTCATACGCGCCGTCGCCCTTTCGGTGATGCCATAAGCGGGCGGGTTGATGAAATCGTCGGCCGAATTGATCCAGAGCACGGGCACTCGGATCTTTTCGAGGTTCGGCCAAGGATTGTAATTGCGCGACGAATCAAGCTGGTAGATCGTGTCGTTCGCGTCGTTTCGGCCATAGACGCGCGCGAAGGCCTCATCCTTGTATTTCTCGACCGCCTCGCGCGTCGGATATTGCACCTGCAGCGCATAGGGATTGGCGCCCGCGATCATGACGAGCGAGGCAGCGGTGCGCAAACCCGCCGCGGGCGGGGCGGTGTAATTGCCGTCCTTCCACAGCGGATCGGCCTTGATCGCGTCGATCGACAGCGTGCGCCACATGCGGTTCTGTCCCGCGATCTCGACCGGCAGGCAGGCGAAGGGGGCGAGCCTTTCGGCGAAATCGGCGTGCGTTTCGCCCCAGACGAAGGCGTGCATGCAGCCCATCGACGTGCCGAGGATGAGCTTCAGCTTCTTCACCCCGAGCTTTTCGGTGAGCATCCGGTATTGGGCGCCGACCATGTCGTAATAGTCGTATCGCGGGAATTTCATCCTGAGGCCGTCGCTCGGCTTCGACGAGGCGCCGTGGCCGAGATTGTCGGGCAGGATGATGTAATATTTGCGCGTATCCAGCGGCTGGCCGGGGCCGAAGAGTTCGTTCGCGAATTGCGGCTGGAAGAATTGTTTTCCGGTGCCGCCGGTGCCGTGGAGGATCATCACGGCGTTGGTGACATTTCCCTTGGCATCGCGCTGCGGCGTGCCGAGCGTCGTATAGTGTATCTTCACTTCGGGCAGTTTTTCGCCGGTTGCGAAAGTGAAATCCTTGAGGATCGAGTCGCCCTCGGCCGCGCTTTCGAGCTGGGCGTGGGCGGGTGTGGCGCTGGCGAACAGCAGGGTGAGCGGAGCGAGGATCTGGCGCATGGGCGGCGACGCTAGCGCGCCGCCGGGCGAGGTCAAGCTACTGCCCGTAGCCCGGCGTGCCTGCCAGCTTCACCGCCTCGCGCGCGGCGGCGAAGAGCGCGCCGGCCTTGGCCTCGCATTCGCGCTGTTCGTAGGCGGGGTCGCTGTCGGCGACGATGCCGGCGCCGGCCTGGACATGCATCTCGCCGTCCTTCACGATCGCGGTTCTGAGGACGATGCAGCTGTCCATATTGCCGTCGGGGGCGAAATAGCCGACGCCGCCGGCATAGGGCCCGCGCGCATCGGCTTCGAGTTCGGCGATGATCTGGCACGCACGGACCTTGGGCGCGCCGCTGACGGTGCCCGCTGGGAAGCCCGCGAACAGCGCATCGATCGCGTCCTTGTCGGGCGCGATACGGCCGACAACGTTCGAGACGATGTGCATGACGTGGCTGTAATATTCGACCGTATAGCTGTCGGTCACTGTCACGCTGCCGCCAACGGCCGCGCGGCCGACGTCGTTTCGGCCGAGGTCGAGCAGCATCAGATGTTCGGCACGCTCCTTGGGATCGGCGAGCAGGCTGTCGCGATTCTCGACATCCTCGGCGCTCGTGCGCCCGCGCGGGCGGGTGCCGGCAATCGGGCGGATGGTGATTTCGCCATCGCGCACCCGGACGAGAATTTCGGGCGACGAACCGATTAGCGCGAAACCAGGCAGGTCGAGAAAATAGAGGAACGGTGAGGGGTTCACGCGGCGGAGCGCGCGATAGAGGTCAAAGGGCGGCAGATCGAACGGCGTCGAGAAACGCTGTGACAGCACGACCTGGAAGATGTCGCCGGCGGCGATATAGTCCTTCGCGGTCGCCACCATTTGCGCGAAGTGCGCGGGCGTCGTCGCGGGGTTCGCCGCGATGTCCGAAGGCAGCGTTTCGGTCGAGGCGCGGTCGGCATGGGCACTGACGCTCGACAGCCGCGCCGCGACGGTTTCGAGCCGCTCCTGCGCCGCCTCGATCATCCGGTCGATCGCGCCGTCGGCATCGGGCCAGATCGGTGCGATGAGAAAAAGCTCGTCGGCGAGGCGGTCGAAGACGAGGATTACGGTCGGGCGCACGAAGATCATGTCGGGCAGGCCGAGCCCCTTGCCCGGTGCGCGCGGGATGCGCTCGACCAGCCCGATCGTTTCATAGGCGAAGAAGCCGACGAGCGTCGCTAGCGCCTTGGGCAGCCCTTCGGGCACGTCGAAGCGGCATTCGGCGACGAGATCGCGCAGGGCCTGAAGCGCGCCGGCTTCGAGCGGCTGGAACGCTGCGCGGTCGCGGCGCCAGTCGCGGTTGATCCGCGCGGCATCGCCGGTGACCTCGAACATCAGATCGGGGTCGAGCCCGATCAGGCTGTAACGCCCGCGCGTCTCGCCGCTTTCGACCGATTCGAGCACCCAGTCGCCGCGCCCCGGCTCGATGAGCTTG
>CBJKNR010000318.1:0-4815 GCA_966417555.1 uncultured Sphingopyxis sp. | reverse complement strand
GCACCTCGCGCCGGTGAACGTTGAGTTGCGGCTGGCTGCTCAGGAAATTGTGCAGATAATATTGGCCGCGGCGCGCATCCCATGTCCACGCCGGGCCGCCGAACACCGATTGCCAGTTGGTCGGCGGCGAGCCGTCGGGTTTCGCTTCGGCCCAGACATACCAGTCGGCCCTCTCGCCATGCTTGCCCGCGCGGCTCTCCGCGAACCACGGATGACGGTCGGACGTGTGCGCGAAGACAAGGTCGGTCGTGACCTTCAGCCCCAGCGCATGCGCGCGCGCCACGAGCGCGTCGAAAGCGGCGAGCGTCCCGAAGATCGGATCGACGCCGCAATAATCGGCAATATCATAGCCGAAATCGTCCATCGGCGAGGGGTAGAAGGGCGAGAGCCAGATCGCGTCGACGCCCAATGAGGCGATATGATCGAGCCGCGCTGTGATTCCGGCAAGGTCGCCGATGCCGTCGCCGTTCGAATCGGCGAAGCTGCGCGGATAGACCTGATAGATCGCCGCGCCCTTCCACCAAGGTGTTTCCGCCGTGGCGGCCGGGGTCGGGTCCTGAACGAGGGGCTGGTTCGTCGTCACGCGTGCTTTTCGCTTATTCGCTGGCCTGGCAGATGATCGTGCCGAAGGCGGGGAGAGAAAGATGGAGGCTGCCCGGCGCGGCGGGCACGGTCGGACAATCGCCGTGGAGCGCAGTAAAGCCCGCGCTTTTCATATCGATGGCTATGTTCGCCGACAACGGCGCCGCAGACGTATTGAAGGCGAGCAATATCTCGCGCCCGGTATCGGGATCGAAACGCGATACGGCGAGCAGGCCCGGCTTGTCCGAAAAAGCGCGGACCTTGGTCGTCCCGCGCCTCAACGCCGGGGTCTCGCGCCGGATTTCGGACAGCGCCGCGATATGACGATAGAGCGGATGCGCCGGATCGAAATTGGCGGTCGCGGTCGTCGCGTCGCTGCCGATCAGGTCATTGTCGTTATAGGCGGCGACCTTCGACGCAAACATATCCTCGCGCGCGAGCTGGTCCTTGTCGTCGGAGACGAACCCCTGCTCGTCGCCATAATAGATCGTCGGCACGCCGCGCAGCGTCAGCAGCATCGAATGGCCAAGCATCACGCGCTGCAGCAGTTCGGCCTCGCTCGCCCCCGGGTTCGCCGCCTTCACGAACATCGCAAAGCGGCCCATGTCGTGGTTGCCGAGGAAGGTCGGCAGCTGTTGCGCCGCGCCTGCCCCGCCCTTGTAAAGCGCGTCGCCGTCGAACAGCTTTGCGAACTGGTCGGTGCCCTTCGTCCCGCTCACCGCGTCGATCGCGGCGCGCGCGAAACCGAAGTCGAGCACCGCGGGCAGTCCGTCCGCGTGCGTGTACCAGGCGAGCGCACCCGGATCGACGGCGTCGACATAGACTTCGCCGAAGATGTGGAAATTGGGAATGCCGCGCGCTTTCGCCCGCGCCTGCATCGCGGGAACGAACGCCTGCCAGAATTCGGGGTTCACATGCTTCGCCGTGTCGATGCGGAAGCCGTCGATCCCGAATTCGTCGATCCAGCGGCCGTAGATGTCGATGAAGCCCTCTACAACGCGCGGATGCTCGGTCGCGAGATCGTCGAGCCCCGAAAAGTCACCGTAGAGCGCGGATTCTCCAACCCAGTCGCTGTTGCCGCGGTTATGGTAATAGATCGGGTCGTTGAGCCAACCGGGAACCTTCACCCGCTCGTCGCCTTTCGGTACGACGGGGGTGTAGGCGAAGGCCGGATCGGTCAGTTTCTTCCAGTTTTCGGCATCGGCGATGTGGTCGCCGGCGAAGCCCCGATTGATCTCGGGTCCTTTCAGGCCACCCCGCCGCGAGTAAGGATAGTCGGCGAGGCTGCGGTAGCGGAAGCCTCCGGCCGCATCTTCCTTGTAAGTGATCACATCGGCTGTGTGGTTGGCGATGATGTCCATATAGACCTTCATCCCGCGCGCGTGCGCCGCGTCGACGAAGGCCTTGAATTCGGCGTTGGTTCCGAAATGCGGATCGACCCGCGTGAAGTCGGTCACCCAATAGCCATGATAGCCCGCGCTTTCGTCGCCCTTCGGCCCCTGCACTGGCTTGTTCCTGAAGATCGGTGCGAACCAGATCGCGGTCGCGCCCAGACCCTCGATATAGTCGAGCCGCTTCGTCAGACCCGCGAGGTCCCCGCCGTGGAAAAAGCCCTTGGCGGTCGGGTCATAGCCGGTGGCAAGGCGGTCGCCCTTCAGCCCGCCCTTGTCGTTCTCCGGATCGCCATTTTCGAAGCGGTCGGGAAGAACGAAATAGATGATTTCGTCCTCGGGGGGACGCTGGCGGTAATCGGCGGCAGGCGCTGCGCCCGACAGGCCCAACGCGATGATCGATGCGAGCAAACTCATGCAGGCACTCCTGCCGCGCAATGCTGCGCGATAAAGTCTTCGTGAGTCGGCAGATGCAACGCAGTGCCCGCGACGATCGTTTCGATGTCGGCGAAAAAGCCCGCCAGCTCGTCGTTCGTCAGCTGGTCGGCCATCGGATGATGGCCACGCGGCGCGATATTTTGTCCTGTCAGCACCTGGAACCAGCCGATTTCGATAAACAATTCGTCGCCCTCGCGAACGATCTGGCCCTGGCTTCGGAACAGCTCGATCTTGCGCGCCAATGTCTCGGGAATGCCCATCTCGCGGCAGCGGGTCCAGAAGGGCGAGTCGGTGCGCTGGTTGGCGTGATAGTGGAGGATGACGAAGTCGCGGATGCGCTCGTAATCGAAACGGACGCGCCGGTTATAGGCATCGATATTGGCGGCATTGAAATCGCGATCGGGAAAATGCGCGATCAGCTTCGCAATACCGTTCTGGATCAGGTGGATGCTTGTCGATTCGAGCGGTTCGAGGAAACCCGAGGCGAGCCCGAGCGCGACGACATTGGCGTTCCAGGCCTTCTTCCGCATTCCCGTGCGGAAACGTAGCGTCCGCGGCTCGGCGAGCGGGCGCCCCTCGATATGGGCGAGCAGGGTCGCGGTCGCCTCGTCCTCGCTGATGAAATCGCTGCAAAAGACATGCCCGTTGCCCGTCCGGTGCTGGAGCGGGATGCGCCATTGCCAGCCGGCCTTGTGCGCGATTGCCTGCGTATAGGGCCGCGCGGGGCCGGCATTTTCGCTCGGCACTGGGAGCGAGCGATCGCAAGGAAGAAAGGGCGTCCAACCCCCAAAAACCATTGCGGGCACAGTCTCGATCAGCAGTGCACGAAAGCCCGAGCAGTCGATGAACAGCTCGCCGCCGATTTCCTCGCCGTTTTCGAGGACGACCGCTTCGACATGCCCGTTTTCGCCATTGCGGCGGACGCTGGCGATCTTGCCCTCGGTCCGCCGGACGCCCGCGCCTTCGGCGACCTTGCGCAGATAGGCGGCATAGAGCGCTGCATCGAAATGAAAGGCGTAAGCGATGCCGTCGAGGCTCGTGTTCGGGATCTGCGGCAACCGCGCGAAGCGGTTCTGACGCCCTGCGGTCTCGTTCAGCGAATAGTCGCCGAGGCGCCCGGCGACGCCTTCGGCCCGACCACGGAGCCAATATTGCTGGAACGGCAGCATCCCAAGGCTGCGCCCGATCTGCCCGAAGGCGTGCATATAGACGTCGCCGGGCCGACCCCAGTCGCGGAACTGGATGCCGAGCTTGAACGTCCCGCGCGTCTCGCGGATGAATTCATCCTCGTCGATACCGATCAGCGCGTTGAACAGGCGGATCGCCGGAATCGTCGCCTCGCCGACGCCGACGGTGCCGATCTCGTCGCTTTCGACCAGCCGGATCGACAGATTATCCATCGTCCGCGACAGCGCCGCAGCGGCCATCCAGCCCGCGGTTCCGCCACCGACGATGACGACCTTCGTGATGCGACCGTCGCCCACCCTGTTCATTTCCCTCTCGTCCGGAAGCGGGCCGAACTTGTCGCCCGGCCCGCGCGTCGCGTCAGAACTTATAGGTGATACCGGCCATGAAGTTGCGACCATAATTCTGATAGTCGCGAATCTGGCGCGGGTCGTTGTTGTAATAGGTCACGAACGGCTCGTTGGTGAGGTTCGACGCCTGCAGCAGGATGCCGAGCCCTTCGAGCGCACCGCTCTGGAAGGTGTAGCCGATCTGCGCATCGACGACGAACTCGCTCTTCGCCATGAACATGTCGCGTGCGAGGCTGATCGTCGAGACCTCGGCGAGGAATTTCGAGCGGTAGCGGCCCGACGCGCGCACCTGGAACCCGTCCTTTTCGAAATAGGCGGTCCCGTTGATGACCCATTTCGACAGGCCGGGCATCGAAATCGGATTCTCCGTGCCTTCGCGAACGCGGCTCTTGGTATAGGAGGCGCTACCAAGCACGCCGAAACCGTCGAGCGACTGGTTCAGGTTCGCGAAGGGGAACGAGAAGGACGCTTCGGCACCATAGACGCGCCCGGCGTTGCCGTTCAGCCACTGCTTGCTGAGGCCCGCACGCGTGCCGACCGTGCCGCCGTCGGGCACCTCGAAGTCGGTGAAGTCGAACGGATTGACCTGGCGATAGATGTAATTTTCGAGATATTTGTAGAAGCCGCCGATCGAGACATAGCCGCCCTGCCCGAAATATTTCTCGAGCCCGACATCGACCGTGTCGGCCATCAGCGGGCGAAGCTTCGCATTGCCGAGGTCGAGCGACCAGGGCGAGGACGTCTGGCAGTAGTAATAACGGCTAAGGGCTAAGGGCGAGCGCCAGTCACACGACTCTCGCCCTGACCACTCCTTGCCTCGCTAGCGGTGATCTCAACGCGCTCCGCGGACCGAATCGAGTTCGTCACGA
>CBJKNR010000317.1:0-4823 GCA_966417555.1 uncultured Sphingopyxis sp. | reverse complement strand
CCGGTGATGACGTCGAATTTCTGCACGCCATGATATTTGTCGGCGGCAGCCTCGGCGGGGGCATAGCCCTTGCCCTTCTTGGTCACCGCATGGATCAGCACCGGGCCATGATCGCTGTCGCGCACATTTTCGAGCACAGGGATCAGATGTTCGAGATTATGCCCGTCGATCGGCCCGACATAGTAGAAGCCGAGCTCCTCGAACAGCGTCCCGCCCATCGCCATGCCGCGCGCGAACTCGTCGGTCTTCTTCGCCGCCTTGTGCAGCGGCTCGGGCAGCTTGCGCGCGAAGCGCCGCGCGATCTCGCGCAGTTCGAGGAAGGGCCGCGACGACACCAGCTTCGCGAGATAGGCGCTGAGGCCCCCGACCGGCGGCGCGATCGACATGTCGTTGTCGTTGAGAATGACGATCAGCCGGTTGCCCGCCTGCTGCGCATTGTTCATCGCCTCATAGGCCATGCCCGCCGACATCGACCCGTCGCCGATCACCGCGATCGCGCGGCCCGGCGCGCCGGTCAGCTTGTTCGCGACCGCGAAACCGAGCGCCGCGCTGATCGAGGTCGAACTGTGCGCCGCGCCGAACGGGTCATACTCGCTCTCGCTGCGCTTGGTGAAACCCGAAAGCCCGCCGCCCTGCCGGAGTGTGCGGATGCGGTCGCGCCGCCCGGTGATGATCTTGTGCGGATAGCATTGGTGGCCGACGTCCCACACGATCTTGTCGCGCGGCGTGTCGAATACATAATGGAGCGCGGTCGTCAGCTCGACGACGCCGAGCCCCGAGCCGAGGTGGCCGCCCGTCGTGCCGACGGCCGAAATCATCTCGGCGCGCAGCTCGTCGGCGAACTGGCGGAGGTCTTCGGGCTTCAGCTTGCGGAGGTCGGCGGGGACATCCACCGTGTCGAGCAGCGGCGTATGCGGACGGTCGGTCATCGCGCCGTCATACTGCCAAGCGCATGGGGTGTCGAACGAAAAGGGATCAGTCGCCGTCCGCCCGGCCGCCCTCCTCCTCGCGCCTTTTTGCCGCGTCGACCTGCGCATAAAGCCCGCGCACCATCAGGTCGGTGAAGACCAGCATCACCCCGACCATGCCCAGAAACAGTGCGACGGCGATGGCGGGCAGCGGCCCCACCGTTTCGACGCCTCCCTTCTTCATCACGGCTGCCAGCACCGCCGCGGCCGCCATGAAAGCATAACCGATGAAGCGCGGGATCCGGCTCATGCACGCCCCCGCAGGGGCAGATGGAGGGAACCAAAGCCACCGTGGGGGAATATGAAAGCGGTTAACGGGCATAGATGCATGAAAGCCACATGCGGCCAAAAGCATGTTTCGGCAAGACGAAGCCGTTGCAATGGCGTGTTGTTTACTTACACCCCCGTAAAGAGGGGCAAGACCATAGGATATTTTTGCGGATGCCCATGCCCGACCCGAACCCGATTTTTCGCCTTGCCCGCCGGGCCCGCGCACTCCCCTTCGCCATCTTCACCCTCGCCGGCTTTGCCGCCCCCGCGAGCGCCGAAGATGCGCCGCTGCCATATGAGCTGACGGCGGACGGCGGCACTGCACTCGCCGACGGGGTCGGGGACGAGCCCGCACGCTATCTCCAGAACAGCGAGCTCGACGAGAATATCCTGCTCCCCCCCGCACGACCGCAGGACGACGATCCCGAACGCACATGGTCGCGCGACTATTTCGCGGTGGCCGCGGGCGTGCTCAACACGCCCCGCTACAATGGCTCGGACGACCGCCGTACCCTGCCCGCCTTCTACTTCCGCGGCCGGATCAGCGGCTATTCCTTCTCGACCCGCGGCACCAATTTTCAGGTCGACCTGATCCGCCAGCGGCGCGGGGAAAAGACCGATTTCAAATTCGGCCCGACGATCAGCCTGCGCAGCGACCGCAGCGGCAAGATCGACGATCCGCAGGTCGCCGCGCTCGGAAAGCGCAAGGTCGCGGTCGAAATGGGGCTTTACGCGGGCGTCTCGCACACCGGCGTGATCACCAGCGAATATGACCAGATCAGCTTCCGCATGTCGGCATCGAAGGATATTTCGGGCCGCCACGGCAGCTGGACCGCATCGCCGACGATCGATTATGGCACACCGCTGTCGAAGCGCGCCTATCTGGGCGTGTCGGCGTCGGTGAATTTCTATGGCAAGGGTTTCGGCCGCTATTATTACGACATCGACGCCGAAGGCAGCGCCGCCAGCGGGCTGCCCGTCTATAACGCCGCCGGGCGCAAGGCGATCGCGGGCAAATATACGATCGGGATCGCCGGCGCCTATGCGCTGTCGGGCGATCTCAGAAAGGGTTTCACCCTGATCGGCGGCGCGCAATATGGCCGCCTCCTCTCGCGCTATGCCCGATCGCCGATCGTCGCCGACGTCGGCAGCGCCGACCAGTGGCTGTTCGGCGGCGGGCTGGCCTATCAATTCTGACGGGCCGGCCCCGATCAGCTGCGCCCCCGCTGCCTACCCGCCGTCGGCGCCATCCTTCGGCTTGCCGATCCCGGCAACGAGCAGCTTGTCGATCTTGCGCCCGTCCATATCGACGATCTCGAAGCGCCAGCCCCGGTCGGTGAAACGCTCGCCTTCCTTCGGCAGATGCCTGAGGATCGCGAGCGCATGCCCCGCCGCGGTCGCATAATCGCGGTCGTCGTCGAGCTCGATCCCGAGCCGCTCGGCCATCTGGTCGGCGGGCATCGAGCCCGCGATGAGCAGGCTGCCGTCTTCGCGTTCGACGACGAAGGGTTCGCTGCCGATATCCTGGTCCGACGCGAATTCGCCCGCGATCGCCGACAAGAGGTCGGCGGGCGTCACCAGCCCGTCGAAATGGCCATATTCGTCGTGGACGAGCAGCATCGGCACCTCGGCGGCGCGCAGCGCCTCGAGCGCATCCATCGCGTCGATCTGGTCGTGGATGACCTTTGCGGGGCGCATCAACGTCTCGAGGTCGAGCACCTCGCCGCGGAACAGCGCCGAAGCGATGTCGCGCGCCTGCACGACGCCGACGATATCGTCGACCGACCCGCGCGCGACCGGCAGGCGGCTGTGCGGGGTTTCGAGCAATTTGTCGCGCACGCCGCGCGCGTCGAGCGAAATGTCGACCCAGTCGACATCCTTGCGCGGCGTCATCACCTCACGCACCGGCCGGTCGGCAAGCCGGACAACGCCCGAAATGATGGCGCGCTCGCTCTCCTCGATCACGCCCGATTTTGACGCTTCGGCGACGATCAGATGCAGTTCCTCGGCGGTCACCCGGTCTTCGGATTCGCGATTGAGGCCGAGCAGGCGGAAGACGAGGCCCGAGCTGTTGTCGAGCAGCCAGACGAGCGGCGCCGCGACGCGCGACAGCCAGTACATCGGCACGGCCATGAAGATCGCGATCCGCTCGGGCGAGCGAAGTGCGAACTGCTTGGGCACCAGCTCGCCTGCGATCAGCGAGAAATAGGTGGTGAGCGCGATGACCGCGGCGAAACCCGCGGCTTCGGCACTTTCAGGATCGAGGCCGAGCCACGCCGCGAGCCGATCGGCGACCGGCTGGCCGAGGCTTGCGCCCGAATAGGCGCCGGTCAGGACGCCGATCAGCGTGATCCCGACCTGCACCGTCGACAGAAAGCGTCCGGGATCGGAAGCGAGCTGACGCGCGATCTTCGCGCCGCGGCTACCGCGCTTTTCGGCCGCCTGCAGCCGCGGGCCGCGCGCCGAGACGATCGCGAGTTCGGACATGGCGAAAACGCCGTTGAGGAGGACGAGAACCGCGATAATCGCGACGTCGGGCCAGGGAAAAGGGGTCATAAGAGTATCGGGAGGCGGGCGGTCATGCGGCGCATCGGCGCCCGGCCCCTGTCGGCTTCGGTCATGCCCACCCTATAGGCGAAAGGCGCGGCTTTGCACAATGGCACGCGCCGGAACGCCCCTGCTCAGCCCGTGTTCAGGCGAATTCTGGAACCAGATCGCCGGCAATATGTTATCGGCAAGGACGCGCCGGATGCGATGGACAAGACGCATCCGCCGGAGAAAGGGAGCAAAAAGATGAACAGCAGGACGATCAAGCTCACCATTTTGACCAGCATCGGCGCGATCGCGCTGACCGGCTGCGTCACCGATCCGGTGACGGGCGAGAGAAAGATCTCGAAAGCCGCGATCGGTGGCGTCGGCGGCGCGCTCGGCGGCTATCTGCTCGGCGATCTCATCGGCGGCCGCAACAGCCGGACCGAGGAAATCGTCGGCGCCGGCATCGGCGCGGTCGCGGGCGCCGGCGTCGGCTATTATATGGACCAGCAGGAAAAGAAGCTGCGCGAACGCACTGCGGGCACGGGCATCGACGTCGAGCGGCAGGGCGACCAGCTCGTCCTCAACATGCCCGGCGACGTCACCTTCGACCTCAACAGCGCGATGGTCAAATCGCAGTTCCGCAGCGCGCTCGACAATGTTGCCTCGACGCTCGCCGAATATCCGAGCACCTATATCGACGTCTATGGCCACACCGATTCGACCGGCAGCGACACCTATAACCAGGGCCTGTCCGAACGCCGCGCTGCATCGGTCGCCGACTATCTTGCCGGCCGCGGCATCCAGCGCGCGCGCATGGCGACGCTCGGCTACGGCGAATCGCAACTCAAATGCTCGCCCGAAACCAGCGAGGCCGACTATCAGTGCAACCGCCGCGTCGAAATCCGCATCGCGCCCGTCACGCAGGCCGACGTCAACGCGGCGCGGTAAGATGTTTTCCGGCTAACGCCGGACGCGGTACCTGGCCCCGTTCCCCCCCCCCCCCCCCCCCCTCTCCCTCCTTTTTTTCTTTCCTTCTGTTTTTTTTTCTTC
>CBJKNR010000316.1:0-4867 GCA_966417555.1 uncultured Sphingopyxis sp. | reverse complement strand
TGGTGCCGGGCGGGATCGATATCGCCCGGCTCGATGCGCTGAGTTAGGTAGCCGCGACGCGCGGCGTCGCCACCGCTTTCCATTCGAGGAATGCGAAGCCGAGCACCGCGAAGGCCTGCGCGACGACGACGGTGATGCCGAGGCCGCTTATCGTGGCTGCAAAGGTCGTCACGACCGCGAAGCTCGCCGCAACCCAGCCGAGATTGCCGAGTGCTATCAGCTTGACCAGCGCGGGGCTCGGCACCTTCCGGAGCGCGGCGACGATCATCAGCAGCGCGGCCGCCAGACAGATCCAGCCGCCAATCGCGACGATGTCAGCCGACAGGCCAAGCAGCGCGCCGACCGAGGCCGCGGCGAGCAGGCCGACGGCAAAAACCCCTGTGCAGGTGACGGCGTCGGCGATGAGGATATTTTTGAGATAGCGGATCGACATGATGATTCTCCTTTCGACCCGCTCCAATTGGACCCCCGATTGAATGGCGTCGATTACGCCGGAGGTAATGGAAAACCGGAAGGCCGGGGTATAGCTGGCGTTACGAAGGAGAATGACGATGAAACCCGCTTCGGTCGGCGAGCAGCTTCGCGAGTGGCGCGTCCGGCGCCGGATGAGCCAGATGGACCTCGCGCTGGATAGCGAGATTTCGACGCGCCACCTGAGCTTTATCGAGACGGGTCGCTCGAAACCGAGCGCGGCGATGCTGCAGCGGATCGCCGACTGCCTCGAAGTCCCGCACCGCGCGCGCAACGCGCTGCTGCTCGCGGGTGGCTATGCGCCCGACTATCAGGAACGTCCGCTGGACAGCGCCGAAATGGCAGGGATGAAGGCGATCGTCGAACATGTGCTGAAGGGGCATGAGCCCTATCCCGCGCTCGCGGTCGACCGGCACTGGAACATGGTCGCGGCGAACGCGGCGGTGGCGCTGCTGACGCAGCTCGCCGCCCCCGAACTGCTCGCGCCGCCGGTCAATGTGCTCCGTGTTGCCATGCATCCGCGGGGCCTCGCGCCGCACATCGTCAATCGCGGCGAATGGCGAGCGCACCTGCTCGAACGGCTCGATCACCAGATCGACGCGAGCGCCGACGCCGGGTTGATCGCGCTGCGCGAGGAGCTCGCGGGCTATGGCGCCGACGCTGAGGACGGTCATGCGAGCGCGGCGAACCGCATCGCGGTGCCGCTGATCCTCGACACGCCGATGGGGCAGATCCGTTTCGTGTCGACCGTGACGATTTTCGGGACGCCCGTCGACATCACGCTGTCGGAGCTGGCGATCGAGGCCTTCTTCCCGGCCGACGCGGAGAGTGCGGCGTTGCTGCAGGCGATGGCGGCCCACTCATAAGCCTCGTCATTTGCGAGCCCTTCGACTGCCTTGCAGGCGCTCAGGATAAACTGCGCGAAGCAATCCAGGGAGGCTTACGCTTCCTCCGGATTGCCGCGTCGCTTCGCTCCTCGCAATGACGAGGTTTAGCGCTTCCGCCCCTTGTGCTTGATGTTCGCGGGGCGGCCGCGCTTGCCGACCATATGCTTGCCCGCCTTGTCTTTCCCCTTCACCCCGTCGCGGCGCGGCGGACGATTGCGATAGCCGCCCTCGGGCGCATCGGGCAGTTCGAAGCGGAGCGCGCCGCTGATCGGATTGGCGTCCATCAGGCGGAGCTCGAGCCGCTGCCCGACCGAATAGCTCACCCGGCCATGTTCGCTGTCGAGCGTGCGCGCCGCCTCGTCGTAGAAGAAGCGCTCGCTGCCCAGCGTCGAAACCGGCACGAGACCGTCGCCGCCGAGCCCGTCGACGGTCGCGAAGAAGCCGAAGGGTTGAACGCCGGTGATCCGCGCAATGACGATCTCGCCGGTCTTGGTCGCGAGGTAAGCCGCGACATAGCGGTCGACGGTCTCGCGCTCGGCCTCCATCGCGCGGCGTTCGAGCGCGCTGATCGCCTCGCCGATGCGCGACAGGCCCTTGGCATCGGCCTCGCCGAGCCCGGTGCGGGCGGGCAGGTCCTTGACCTTCCCCGGCACTTCGAGGCGATAGCTATCGACAAGCGCGCGGTGGACGATGAGGTCGGCATAGCGACGGATCGGCGAGGTGAAATGCGCGTAGCTGCCGAGCGCGAGGCCGAAATGCCCCGCATTGGCGGGGCCGTAATAGGCCTGCGTCTGGCTGCGCAATATCGCCTGCATGATCTCGGGCAGCCGGTCGTCTTCGGAAAAGCCGTCGATCAGACGGTTGAACACCGCGGGGGTGATCACCTGCCCCAATGCGAAGCTCTGTTCGAAAGTTTCGAGATAATCCCTGAGCCCGACAAGCTTTTCGCGGCTCGGCGGCTCGTGGATGCGGTACATCACGGGAGACTTCTTTGCCTCGAGGGCCTTCGCCGCCGCGACATTCGCCGCGATCATATAATCCTCGATCAGCCGGTGCGCATCGAGGCGGTCGCGCACGCGGATCTCGGCAATGCCGCCCTGCTCGTAGAGGATCACCTGCCGCTCGGGCAGTTCGAGGTCGAGCGGGTCGCGCGCGGCACGCGCCTTCGCCAGCAGCGCCCAGCTCGCCCACAGATTCTTGAGCGCCGGCAGGACATCGGCGTCCCATTCGTCGCGGGGTTCGTCGGCGTCGTACGCCGCCTGCGCATGTTCATAGGCGATGTTCGCGCGGAGCCGCACGAGCGCGCGGGCGAAACGCCATGACGCGACCTTGCCATGCCGGTCGATCACCAGATGGCACGCCATCGCGGCGCGATCCTCGCCGGCTTTCAGCGAGCAGACGCCGGCCGACAAGCTTTCGGGAAGCATCGGGACGACGCGGTCGGGGAAATAGACGCTGTTGCCGCGCCGCCGCGCCTCGCGGTCGAGCGCGCCGTCGGGGCGGACATAGAAACTGACGTCGGCAATCGCGACGATCGCGCGGAAACCGCCCTTGTTGCCGGGATCGTCGTCGGGGATTGCCCAGACGGCGTCGTCATGGTCGCGCGCATCGATCGGGTCGATCGCGACGATCGGCAGGTCGCGCAGATCCTCGCGGCCGTCGGGGGTGAGCGGCAGTTTCGCCGCCTTCTCGGCCTCGGCGAGCGTCTCGCCGTCGAAGACATGCGGGATCTCGTGCCGCGCGATCGCGATCATGCTGAGCGACCGTGGCGCAAAGGGGTCGCCGATGCGGTCGATGACCTTCGCCTTGATCGCGGCGCCGCGCCCGGTGAGTTCGGCGCGGACGAGGTCGCCGATATTCGCTTCGCCCTTGTCCGCGACCGCGAAGTCATGGCGCGCGCGCTTGTCGGCGGGGCGCAGCCAGATCATCGGCTTGCCGCCGGGGCCGACATCCTCGACGAGCACACCGATCACCATTTCGGCGCTCGCCTGCAGCCGCTTCATCGGATGCGCGACATGCCCGCTACCGCGTTCCTCGGTCCGCGCGAGGATGCGGTCGCCGACGCCGAGCGCGCGCCCCGAGCGTCTTGGGCGCCCCTGCTCCATCACGCGAAGACGCGGCGCGGGGCCCGCGCCCTCCCAACGTTCGGGAACCGCCCAGAGATTGCTACCCTCGATCGCCGCGACGCGCAGCACCGTGACGCGCGGCAGCCCGCCATGCTTGTGAAAGGCACGCCCCGGGGCGAGATCGACGAGCCCTTCGTCGGTCATATCCTTGAGCAACGCCTTCAGCGCGATCTTCTCGTTGCCGTGCAGCGCGAAATGTTTCGCGATCTCGCGCTTGCCGACCGGCTGATCGGACGCCGTGATGAAGTCGAGTATCTGTTGGCTACTGGGCAAGCCGGGCGAATTGTTCGAGCGCTTTTTCATTGGCTGAAGGCTATAAACGTGCCAGCGGGCATTACCAAGCGATAGCGCTGCCGCGGGACGGTCAGCTGTAGGCGATCCAGCGCCCCGACGCGCCCGCGGCCAGCCAGAGGAGCAGCGAGGCGGTCGCCATCACCCGCGCGGCACCGGGCGCCGTGTCCGGCCAGCTTGCGATACCCGTGCGCCAGACCAGCCTGAAAGCGACGGCATTGACGAGAGCGATCGCGATGATGACCAGCTTTCGCCCGAAAACAGCGGATCGCGCCAGCGCCGCGCCGTCGGCGGCAAACAGGATCACGCCGCTGGCCATCATCAGGACCAGTCCGGCGATGGCGACGGGAGTCAGCGCGCGCGACACGCCGGCTATCGGCAAAGTCCGCCACAGGCCCATGACCCGCAGATCGACGACGCCGATTCCGCCCACCAGCATGACGAGGCCCAGCAGATGCAGCGTATTGGCCACCGGATAGACAAGCACCGACCCGCGCGACCACGGCCCGATACCGACCGTATCGAGCCACGCCGCTGCCGCCGTCAGCGCGGGCTCCACGCCGGCAACCTCAGCGGAGCTCGACCGTTTTCTGCCCGATCATGATACGCTCCACCCGCATTTCGGTCGTGCCGTCACGCCGGACATAGCCGGTCAGGCGGATACGCTTGCCCGGCTCGATCTCGGCCCGCGTCAAACCGCGCGCTTCCATCCTGCCGGTCGGCGCCAGTATCACGTCCCAAAGCTTGCCCTTCCAGCGCATCTTTGCACTGCCGTGCGGGTTTGCCCATGATAATTGGGTGAAAGATGCCGTCAGGGTGACCGGCTTGGTCTCGTCATAGGATGACCAGCCGTGGTGGGCGACGGCGGGTAATGCGGCCAGCGCGAGTGAGGTCGCCGCGATCAGCACGGGAAAGCGCATGACGTGTCTCCTTCGGCCCCTCGGATCGAAGGCTAATGCTGCATGGCTCCCGGCGCAAGCGCCGTCGGTCAGTAAGTCCGCCCGATCAGGACGCGTTCCACCGCCGGTTCGCCGGTAAAGAAACAGGCGCCATCGGCCGGCGCGGCGTCGAGGGGAGTGTTGCGCATCGTCA
>CBJKNR010000315.1:0-4870 GCA_966417555.1 uncultured Sphingopyxis sp. | reverse complement strand
GTAGAGCGCGGCGGTGGCGCTGACCGCATAGACGGTGGCGGCGCGGCCGGCGAGCTTGCGGGCGTACCAGGCCCAGAAAGCGGCCACGAGCACCAGTGTCGAGACGATCCCCGTGCCGAGGGCCGGGGTAAAGGCGACGATCGGGAAGAGAAAGCCCGTGAGGCTGGTGAAAAGGGTGAACCACAGGAAAATCGCGTTGGCGCGGCGCAGGATGCGGCCGCGAGCGAAAGCGGGGAGGGCGATGAGGCCGGCGATGATGCCGACGAAGCTGATCAGCACGTGAAGCGTAGTGAATTGCGGGATGGTCAGACCGAGGATCATGGCACGTCTCCTTGAAAGGTGAGGAGGCGCGGTCGGGGGCCCGCGCCTCTGTCTTATCAGCTGTTGATGAATTCGAGAAGATCGGCGTTGAAGCGGTCCTGCTCGGTGACGGTGAGGCCGTGGCTGCCGCCTTCATAGACCTTGAGCACCGCCTGTTTGACGATCCTGACCGTCGAGAGCGCCGCAGCGCCGATCGGCACGATCTGGTCGTCGTCGCCGTGGAGGACGAGCGTCGGCTTGTCGAACTTCTTCAAATCTTCGTTGAAATCGCTTTCCGAAAAGGCGCGGATGCTGTCGAGCAGGCCCTTGAGGCCGCCGTTCATGCCCTGCCGCACGAATTCGTCGCGGACCGCTTCGCTGACGACCGCACCGTCGCGGTTATAACCGTAGAAGGGCAGCGTCAGATCCTTGAAGAACTGCGGGCGGTTGTCGAAGGTGCCCTTGCGGATGCCGTCGAAGACGTCGAGCGGCAGGCCGTCCGGATTGGCTTCGGTCTTGAGCATCAGCGGGGGGACGGCGCCAATCAGCGCGACCCTGGCGACGCGGGTGGTGCCGTGGCGGCCGATATAGCGGGTGACTTCGCCGCCGCCGGTCGAATGGCCGACGAGGATGACGTCTTTCAGATCCAGCTGTTCGATCAGTTCGGCGAGATCGTCGGCATATTGGTCCATAGTGTTGTTTTCCCAGACCTGGTCCGAGCGGCCGTGGCTACGGCGGTCGTGGGCGATGGTGCGGAAGCCCTGATTGGCGAAAAAGACCATCTGGGCGTCCCACGCGTCGGCCGACAGCGGCCAGCCGTGGGAAAAGACGATCGGTTGTCCGTCCTTCGGACCCCAGTCCTTGAAGAAGATGTTGGTGCCGTCGCTGGTGGTGATGGTGGTCATGATATGGTTCCTTTCGTCTGGAAGGGCGGGGTGTCCGTCCCGGTGAAACAACAGATACGGCGATGCGCGCTTGATCGGGATTGGCGGATGCGACATTATCCGGGCCGATTCCGACAAAGGGAGCCGAGATGCCCAGACTGACGGTGCCGGACGCGGCGAATGTGCCGCTGATCGAGGTCGGGATGATGACCTATCCCGACTGTCAGATGGGCATGGTGCACGGCATCACCGACCTGTTCGACGTTGCGGGACGCTTCGCGGTCGAGCATGGGCGGCGGCCGATCCGCGCCAGCCACTGGCGGCTGGAGGACGGCGGGGGTTTCGGGCGCTTCCATGACAGCCATCCAGCCGAACCGGCGTCCAATTCGCCCGCGGTACTGATCGCGCCGGGCAGTCTGCACAAATTGCTCGAGCCCGGCGAGGTCGAACCCTATGCGCGCTGGCTGCTCGACCGGCACGCACAGGGCGCGGTGCTTGCGTCGAATTGCGGGGGCGCCTTTGCGCTCGCCGCGACGGGATTGCTCGCGGGACGGCCGGCGACGACGCACTGGTTTTTTGCCGAGGAGTTCCGGAACCGTTTTCCCGATGTGCGGATGGAGGCCGACCGGATGGTGATCGACGACGGCGACATCGTCACCGCGGGCGGGCTGATGGCGTGGACCGACCTTGGCCTGCGTATCGTCGAGCGGCTGCTCGGGCCGACGGTGATGATGGAGACCGCGCGTTTCCTGCTGATCGACCCGTCGGGGCGCGAGCAGAAAAATTATGCGAGCTTTGCGCCGAAGCTGACGCACGGCGACGAGGCGATACTGAAGGTGCAGCACTGGTTGCAGGCGCGCGGCGTCGGGCCCGTGTCGGTCGCGGAAATGGCGGGCGAGGCGGGGATGGAGGAACGCACCTTCCAGCGCCGCTTCAAGGCCGGCACCGGCATGACCCCGGTCGAATATGTCCAGCACCTGCGCGTCGGCAAGGCACGCGAGTTGCTCGAGTTCACGAAGCGCACGGTTGACCAGATCGCGTGGAGCGTCGGCTATGAGGATGCCGCGGCGTTCCGCAAATTGTTCCACCGGCTGATCGGCCTGTCGCCGAACGAGTATCGGCAGCGTTTCTCGACGCCGCAGTCGCTCGCCGAGGTCGCCTGAAATTTTTTTCGTGCCCCGTGTCGATTTGACGGCGGCTCGTTCGTCGTCCGGGTACGAGCCGCTGTTGGCCCGATCAAAAGGAGATGGAAAATGCGTGTGATGGTTTTCGTGAAAGCGACCGAGGACAGCGAAAAGGGCCTGCCGCCGACCGAAGAGATGACCGAAATGTTCGAGGCGATGGGCAAGTTCAACGAGGAGCTGGTCAATGCCGGCGTGATGGTCGACGGCGACGGGCTGAAGCCGTCGTCCTTCGGCAAGCGGATCGCATTCGACGGTCCGAGCCGCACCGTGATCGACGGCCCCTTCGCCGAGGCGCGCGAGCTGGTCGCGGGTTATTGGGTCTGGGAGGTCAAGGATATGGACGAAGCGGTCGCCTGGGCGAAGCGCTGCCCCAATCCGATGCCCGGGCCGAGCGAACTCGAAATCCGGCCCTTCTACGAGATGGAGGATTTCGGCGACGCGATGACCCCCGAACTCGCCGAGCGCGAACAGAAGCTGCGCGAGAAGCTGAGCGGCCAATAAACGATGTCCTTGGGGTCAGGACCCCAGCCATGCTTGCCTCCCCGGCTGCGTTGCCCGAGAAGGCAGGCATGGCGAAGGATGAGACCCACCGTGCCATAGAGGCGGTGTTCCGCATCGAGCGCGCGCGGCTGATCGCGTCGCTCGCGCGGATGACCCGCGACGTCGACCGCGCCGAGGAACTGGCGCAGGAAGCACTGCTGATCGCGCTGACCCAATGGCCGAAGAGCGGCGTGCCCGAGCGGCCCGGCGCCTGGCTGACCGCTGCGGCGAAGCGGCGGTTGATCGACGGCGTCCGGCACGATGCGATGCGGACGCGCAAGCAGGCCGAAATCGCGCGCGAACTGGACGAGGAACAGGATATGAGCGTGGAAGCCGTCGAGGCGGCGCTCGACGATCCCTTGGGCGATGAATTGCTCGGGCTGATCTTTGCCGCCTGCCATCCGGTGATTTCGCCCGAGGCGCGCGCGGCGCTGACGCTGCGGCTGGTCGGCGGGCTGACCGTCGAGGAAATCGCACGCGCTTTCCTGTCGAACGAGGTGGCGATCGCGGCGCGGATCACGCGGGCGAAGAAGGCGATCGCCAAGGCGGGCGTCGCGTTCGAGGTGCCGCGCGGCGCCGAGCTTCAGGCTCGGCTCGGCTCGGTGCTCGAGGTTGTCTATCTGATCTTCAACGAAGGCTATGCCGCGACCGCGGGACCGTCGCTGGTCCGTCCGCCGCTGTGCGCCGAGGCGCAGCGGCTGGCGCGTATCCTTGCCGGGCTGATGCCCGGGCAGCCGGAAGTGCTGGCGCTGCTCGCGCTCGTCGAAATCCAGGCGTCGCGGCTCGCGGCGCGCGCCGGGCCCGACGGGCGCTTTGTCCCGCTGACCGAACAGAACCGCGCGCGCTGGGACCAGCTCCTCATCCGCCGCGGGCTGAATGCGCTCGATCGGGCGCAGGCGCTGGGCGGCGCCGAGGGGCCCTATGCGTTGCAGGCGGCGCTTGCGGCGTGTCATGCCCGGGCGCGCTCGGCCGAAGCGACCGACTGGCAGCGGATCGCCGGCCTTTATGATCGGCTGGGGCAGGTCATGCCGTCGCCGGTGGTCGAGCTGAACCGTGCCGTCGCGCACAGCATGGCCTTTGGACCTGAAGCCGGGCTGCGGCTGGTCGATGCCATCGCCGATGCGGCGATGCTGCGCAACTATGCGCCATTTCCTGCCGCGCGCGGCGATTTCCTGTTCCGTGCCGGGCGGCGCGACGAGGCCAAGGCTGCATTCGAGGCGGCGGCGGCGCTGACGGCGAACGAGCGCGAGCGCGACTTCCTGCTCGGCCGCGCGGCGGCATGTGCCGAATGACAAGTCTCTTGTAGAAGTGCCGCCGGGCGAGCGGCCATGGGCCGCCCGCCCGCCGTCATTGTCGGGACGTCAGAAACGTTCGCCGACCATCTCCTCGCTCTTCGCCCACAGCGCCTTGGCCTTGTCGGGGTCGATCGCATAGGAGCGCACGCCGGCGCGCAGACCGTCGTCGTCGGCAAGCTCGGCGACATGGCAATCCTCGAGATAGCGCCCGCCGATCTCGGCCGGATCGGCGACCGCGGCCGCCCAGACCGACGTCGCGGCGCCCTGCGGGATCGACTTGAACTCGAACTCCTCGCCGCTCGACGCCTTGATCTGCTCGAGCAGCGCCTCGAGCGCGCCCTCGTCGAGGTGACGGCCGAGCTCGGTGTGGATGCCGCCCGGGTGGAGCGCGGCGGCGCGGACGCCGCGGCCCTTGTGGCGGCGGTCGAATTCGACCGCGAAGAGGATGTTCGCGGTCTTCGAGCGGCCGTAGGCGGCCCAAGGCTCGTAATCGCCGCGATCGAAGTTCGGATCGTCGAGGTTGACGTCGGAGAAGCGGTGCCCCGACGAGGCGAGGCTGACCAGACGGCCGCCGTCCTTGATCAGCGAGGCGATGCGGTTGACGAAGGTGAAGTGACCGAGGTGATGGGTGCCGAACTGCGGTTCGAAGCCGTCGGCGGTCTTGCCG
>CBJKNR010000314.1:0-4878 GCA_966417555.1 uncultured Sphingopyxis sp. | reverse complement strand
GCGACAAGCTGTACCTCGCGCCCGACAAGCGCGTCCGCGTCTGGGGCTGATTTTCCCTTTCCCGTCATTGCGAGCGGAGCGAAGCAATCTCCAGTCAGCGAACCTGGTCCTGGGTCGATAGCTGGGGATTGCCGCGTCGCTTCGCTCCTCGCAATGACGTTATTCATTGGAGGCCTGCTTTCCGGCGGGCTTATTGCGGATCAGGTGGCTGTAGACGCCGACGAGGTTGATGCAGAGCAGCGCGACATTCTGCCAGCCGATGCCTTCGCTGTCGGGCTGCAGGAAGCCCCATGCGATGAGCGCGAGGCTGCTCGTCACGAAGATCACAAACGCCCAGCCGTTCCAGCGCTCGCCAAGGTTGAGCGAGACGAGGAATGCCGCGAGCGTGGCTGCGGCGGCACCATAATATTGGAGCGTGTCGAGCAGGGCCTCGCTCATCGCCGCTCGACCCGATTGCTGACCTCGACGAGATTGCCGTCGGGGTCGCGGAAATAGAGCGAGTCGATCGTCCCGGTCGCACCGTCGCGAAGCCCGCTGTCGATGACCTCGACCCCCGCGGCTGCCAGATGCGCTCGCCATTCCTCGACCGGCGTGTCGCTGATCAGGCAGAAATTGCCGCTGCCCGGCACGGTGTCGCGCGCGATGGTCGGGCTGTTAGCGGCATCCTGCAGGCTGATCTTGTTTTCGCCGAACTGCAGCGAATATTTGCCCTGCCGTTCCTCGCGCGCGGTCATGCCCAGTACGCGTTCGTAAAAATCGCGCGTCGCGGCGACGTCGCGCACGCAAAGCACGATATGGTCGAAACCGGCGACTTGAAATTTGCTCATGCGCCCGTTGCTCCGAACACAAATTCGAGTTTCAGCCCGTCGGGATCGGCAAAGAAGACCGCATAATAGGTCGGGCCATAGCGTGGATAATCGGCGGGCGCATCGAGGATGGTCGCGCCGATGCCGCGCAGCAAATCATGCAGCGCGTCGACATCCTCGCGGCTCTCCGCCGCCCAAGCGAGATGGTGCAGCCCCGGCGAGGTGCGATCGTGCGTGCGTGCCGCGCCTTCGCCGCGCGCCTCGATAATGCCGATCGAATGGAAGGGCTCGCCTTCGCGGTCCCAGTCGCTGCCATGATCATAATCGGCTGAACGGCGATAGCCGAGAAAGCCGAGCACCGCGTCATAGAAGGCGCGCGAACGCGCCTTGTTGATGACCGTCAGGTCGATGTGATGGACGAGCCCACGCATGGTCATGTGAGCGCGCCGATCAGGGCGAAGATGCCCGCGCCGCCGAGTGCTGGCCAAGCGATATGCCGACCCTTGGTATAGACAGCGTTGAACAGCCCCGTCGCGAGCCATCCCGCGCCGATGGAGATCAGCAAAGCATGGGGCGTGCCGGGCCATGCGACCGCCGCCGCCGAGATCAGCATCAGCACCGATGTCGCATGCCACGCGAAGCGGATGATCCGGCGCGTCAGCAGATCGGCGAGCAACCCCGATTCGCTGCGCAGCAGCGGCACGATCAGCCGCCGATAGCCGAGCAGCGAATGAACCCCGGCCGTCGTCACCATGAAGGCGGCCGACAGCCAGAGCCAGATCACGCGCCGGCGCCGATCAGTTCGCGGCCGATCAGCATGCGGCGAATCTCGTTCGTCCCTGCGCCGATGTCGAGCAGCTTGGCGTCGCGCCAGTAACGCTCGACCGGCCAGTCCCTGGTGTAGCCCGCGCCGCCCAGCGCCTGGATCGCTTCGCCCGCGACCTTCACCGCATTCTCGCTCGCGAGCAGGATCGCGCCCGCGGCGTCGAAGCGCGTTGTCTGCCCCGCGTCGCATGCCTTGGCGACATTATAGACATAGGAGCGCGCCGACTGGAGCATGACATACATGTCGGCCACCTTCGCCTGCATCAGCTGGAACGAGCCGATCGGCTTGCCGAACTGCTTGCGTTCGCGAACATAGGGGATGACCGTGTCGAGGCACGCCTGCATGATGCCGAGCTGGAGCCCGGCGAGCACGACGCGCTCATAATCGAGCCCCGACATCAGCACCCCGACGCCGCCATTCTCGGGGCCCATGACCTGTTCTTCGGATACTTCGCAGTCGGTGAACACCAGCTCGGCGGTCGGCGAGCCGCGCATGCCGACCTTGTCGATCTTCTGTCCGATGGCGAAACCCGGCATGTCCTTTTCGATCAGGAAGGCGGTGATCCCGCGCGACCCGGCGTCGGGGCTGGTCTTGGCATAGACGACCAAAGTGTCGGCGTGCGTCGCGTTGGTGATCCAGAATTTGGTGCCGTTGAGTACATAGCCGCCCTGGACCCGGTCGGCCTTCAGCTTCATCGACACGACGTCGCTGCCCGCGCCGGCTTCGGACATCGCGAGGCTGCCGACATGCTCGCCCGAAATCAGCTTGGGCAGATATTTCGCTTTCTGTTCCGCATTGCCCCATCGGCGGATCTGGTTGACGCACAGGTTCGAATGCGCGCCGTAGGAGAGGCCGATCGCGGCGCTGGCGCGGCTCACCTCCTCGACCGCGATGACATGCTCGAGATAGCCGAGCCCGAGCCCGCCATATTCTTCCTCGACGGTGATGCCGTGCAGGCCGAGCTCGCCCATCGCCGTCCAGAGTTCATCGCGCGGGAACCAGTCTTCCGCATCGGCCCTGGCGGCGAGCGGGGCGATCTGTTCGTCGGCGAAGCGAGCGGTGGTGTCGCGGATCATGTCGGCGGTTTCGCCGAGCGCGAAATCGAAATCGGGGGTGGCGCGCATGGGGGACCTATCGATCAGGGGAGCGGAACTGCGCGCGATAGTGCATCAAATTTCCGGCATAGGGAAATTGAAACGGATGGCGATTCGGCATAAGTAAAATTTATGATCAAGCGCACGCATATCCGCCAGTTCCTCGCCGTGGTCGACGCGGGCAGCTTCACGCAGGCCGCGCTTCGTATCCGGGTTACCCAACCCGCACTGTCGACCGGCATCGCCGAACTCGAAAAGCTGGTGGGCTCGCCGCTCTTCATCCGCAACCGCCGCCAGATACGGCTGACCGAGGCGGGCGGGCGCTTTCTGCCGATCGCGCGCGATCTGGAGCGGGGCTTTCGCACTGCCGACAGCTTCGGCCGCGAAACCGACCGGCAGACAAGCGAACTCAAGCTCGGCATCATCCGGTCGGCACCCGCCGAGCTGTTGCAGGCAATCGCCGCGGCGCTGCGCCCCGGCTTCGCGATCGAATTGATCGAAAGCAGCGACTCCGAACTTCGCGCCGCGCTCGGTAGCGGGCGTATCAATGTCGCGCTGGTGCCCCTTCGCGATGCCGAACGCGGCGAGCATGTGGTGCCGCTTTACGCAGAGCCGCTTGCCATGTTTATCGCGTCGGACCATCCGCTGGCCGGGCGGATCGAGGTCGGTCCCGAAGAGCTGGCGGCCGAAACGATGATCGCGCGCCGCTCATGCGAATTTCTCGACGCGACGAGCCGCTTCTTCACACGCCACGGCGTCCGCCCGCGCTTCGCGCTGCGCAGCGAAAGCGACGAGCGCTGCCTGCGCATGGTTGCGGCCGGGATCGGTATAACGACCGCGCCGGTGTCGCTCGCGATCGACGGTATCGTCCCGCTCAAGGTTGCGGGCTATGATTTCCGGCGCGAACTCGGGCTGCTTGTCGATCCGGCATGGCGTGCGCTGCCCGAGGTCGGGCCGCGTCTGACCCATGCACTCGAAACGATCGGGGCCATCGCGGCCGAGTGGCGGCAGATGAAGGTCGACGTCGCTGGATGACCCGGCGCCCCACAAGTCTGGCTTGCACCCCCGAAAGGCCATACAGTTTGCGAACCGCCAACGGGGGCGGCAAGGGCGGGGCATGATCGATACGCTGACCCATCTCGACCGGCTGGAAGCCGAGAGCATCCATATCATGCGCGAAGTGATGGCCGATGCGGTCAAGCCCGTGATGCTCTACAGCGTCGGCAAGGACAGCGCGGTGATGCTCCATCTCGCGCGCAAGGCCTTCTATCCCTCGCCGCCGCCGTTCCCGCTGCTCCATGTCGATACGACGTGGAAATTCCGCGCGATGTACGAGCTGCGCGACCGCATGGCCGCGACAAGCGGCATGGACCTTATCGTCTACCAGAATCCCGATGCAAAGGAGCGCGGGATCAACCCGTTCGATCACGGCCCGCTGCACACCGACATGTGGAAGACCGAAGGGCTGAAGCAGGCGCTTGACCTTCACGGCTTCGACGTCGCCTTTGGCGGCGCGCGCCGCGACGAGGAAAAGAGCCGCGCCAAGGAACGCATCTTCTCCTTTCGCACCGCAACCCACGGCTGGGATCCGAAGAAGCAGCGTCCCGAGCTCTGGAACCTCTACAATGCACGGAAAGCGAAGGGCGAGGGCATCCGCGTCTTCCCGATCTCGAACTGGACCGAGCTCGACATCTGGCAATATATTGCCCGCGAGAGTATCCCGATCGTGCCGCTCTATTTTGCCGCGCCGCGGCCGACTGTGACACGCGACGGGTTGTTGCTGATGGTCGACGACGACCGCTTTCCGCTATTGCCGGGCGAGACACCGGTCGAACGCTCGGTGCGCTTCCGCACCCTCGGCTGCTACCCGCTGACCGGTGCGGTCGAGAGCGAGGCGACCACGCTCTCCGAAGTCATCCAGGAAATGCTCCTCACGACCACCAGCGAACGCCAAGGGCGTATCATCGACAAGGATGGCGGTGACGCCTCGATGGAGAAAAAGAAGCAGGAGGGGTATTTTTGATGGGCCCGCTTCGCCAAATCCTCCCCGGGACGGGGAGGTGGCAGCACGGAGTGCTGACGGAGGGGGCTCTCGATCTTGCGCCGCGCCTGACCACAGCCCCCTCCACCACCGCTGCGCGGCGGTCCCCCT
>CBJKNR010000313.1:0-4885 GCA_966417555.1 uncultured Sphingopyxis sp. | reverse complement strand
CTATGGCGGCGGATGGAGCGCCTATCGCGCGCGCAAGGAGGGCGAACAGGCGGCGGTCGAGGCCGAACTCGCAGGCGCCGAAAAACGCATCGACGCAGCCCAGCGGCAGGCGCAGGCGGCGACCGAAAGGCAGGATCGCCGCGACTCGCGCGGACGGGCGAAGGCCGCGCGCGGCGACATGCCCAGAATTTTCTTGGGAGGTGGGAAACGCTGCTCTGAGGAAACGCGCGCTGCGGGGATCTGCCTCGCCGAACGGCAACGCAGTGCGGCCGAAGGGCGTCCCTCCGCGGCGCGGGCAAAGGTCGAGATCGTCGATCCGCTATCGGTCGGCCTGCCTTCGACCGGACTTCCGGGCTCCCGCATCGTGCTCGCGCTCGACGACGTGACTGCGGGCTATGCGGCCGGCCGTCCGGTGATCCGGAACCTGTCGCTCACCCTCACGGGCCCCGAGCGTGTTGCGATCACCGGACCCAATGGCTCGGGCAAGTCGACGTTGCTGGCGCTGATCACCGGCGCGCTCACGCCGTGGTCGGGACAGGTGCGCGTCGGCGTGCCCTTCGCGCTCTTCGACCAGCGCGTCGGCCTGCTCGATCCCGACCTGTCGATCGCCGACAATTTCCTTCGCCTCAATTGCGGAACGACGAACAACCAATGCCGCGCCGCACTCGCGCGCTTTCGCTTCCGCGCCGACGCGGCAGATCGCATCGTCGGCTCCCTCAGCGGTGGCCAGATGCTCCGCGCCGGCCTCGCCTGCGTCCTCGGCGCGCCGCAGCCGCCAGAGCTCCTGATCCTCGACGAGCCCGGCAACCATCTCGACATCGAATCGCTCACCGCAGTCGAGACCGGTCTTGCCGCCTATGACGGCGCGCTGCTCGTCGTCAGCCACGATGCGGCCTTTCTGGGCGCCATCGGGATCACGCGGACGGTCGAGCTGGGCCAGTGACAGCACGTCCCGGCGGCGGCTTTTCGCCGGGGCGGAGCGTCAGCACCTCGACCCCGGTTGCGGTAACCGCGACGGTATGTTCGAACTGCGCCGAAAGCTTGCGGTCGGCCGTCACCACCGTCCAGCCATCCTTTTCGGTCGACACCTTGCGTGTGCCCTGGTTGATCATCGGTTCGATCGTGAAGGTCATGCCCTCGCGCAGCCTGAGGCCCGCCCCCCGCCGCCCGAAATTGAGGATATTGGGTTCCTCGTGCATTTCGCGCCCGATGCCGTGGCCGCAATAATCGCGCACGACCGAATAGCCGTTCGTCTTCGCATGGCGCTCGATCGCGAAGCCGATGTCGCCGAGATGCGCGTCCGGGCGCACCGCGGCGATGCCCTTCCACATCGCCTCCTCCGCCACGCGGACGAGCCGCCGGGTCGCGGGCGGGACGTCGCCGACGATGTATGTCTTGCTCGAATCGGTGATGAAGCCGTTCTTTTCGAGCGTGATGTCGAGGTTGATGATGTCGCCGCCCCGGATCACCGCACGGGCGTCGGGAACGCCGTGGCAGACGACATGGTTGATCGAGCAGTTGAGCACATATTTGAAGCCATATTGCCCCTTGCTCGCCGGACGCGCGCCGAGGTCGACGGTGATGAAGCGGTCGACGAGATCGTTGACCTCCATCGTCGTCATCCCCGCAAGGTCGAGGGTGTCGAGCATTTCGAACACCGAGGCGAGCAATTTGCCCGAAATGCGCATCAGCGCGATTTCGTCGGGGGTCTTGACCATGTCAGACGGCGGCGAGATCGGGCAGGCGCACGTCCGCGGCGGCAAGCTGCATCCGCACGATCTCGCCCAGCGACAGCGTCGGATGGGCTTCGGCGAGCATGCCGATCTTCATCCAATATTCGGCCTGCGCATTGATCGAGCGGCACATCACCGCACTCGCGCGGCGGACCTCCTCATGGAGTCCGTCGTCGATTTTCACGATGCCCATCGGGCGCTTCTCCAACCAATTGATAAACGAAACGTATATGTTTCATATATCAATTGGTCAATCCATCGGTCATCAGCGGAAGAAGCAGTTCACACCCGCGAACAAGGCATCGATCTTTGCCGCATCGCCGGGCGCAGCAAACATGCCGCCGATGAGATTGTCGCCGGTCCCGATGCTGAACTCCTCACCCAGCGTGCTGTCCTCGATGTCGACGATCGTCACCGATTCCTGCGCCTTGGCGCGCGTCGTGCCCACCGCGATGCCGCTCATCGTCGAATAGGTGGCGGCGCCCGGTTCGTTACCGAGGAACCAGCCGGCGAATTTCCCGTCCTGGAAATTGAGCGTCATCGCGTCGTAGCGGGTGAATTCCATCGGCCCTGCGCCGCATTCCGCGTTGGTGCTGCGGTCGTCTTCCTTGCCCGCGACATTGGCGAGCGCGGTTTCGGCCTGCGCGCGCGGAACGCCGAAGGCGAGCAGGCTGGTCTTGCCGCTGTTCGTGTCGACGAAGCGCAGCCCCTCACCGTCAAGGCTGACCGCGGTGGTCGCCGCGTCCGGACCGTCATTCTTCGCCTCGGGCACCGCGGGCGCGACGGGATCGGCATCGATGGGCGCCTTGTCGGCGGCCGGCTTGCACGCGGCGAGCAGCGCCATCATCGCGAGGGTCGTGAACTTGCGCATCGCCTATCTCCTGTTCCTGATGATCGGCCCCATCGCCATCACCACTATCGCACCGAGCAACGCCAGCGCCATATCCTTTTGCGCGTCCCAGATATCGCCCTGCTGCCCGTTATAGCGGTCGGCCGTCTCGCCCGCCGCGACGATCGTAAGCAGCCATTCGAAGATTTCGTAGAGACACGAGATGGCGAGGACCCAGGCAAGCACGGTCAAGACCGCGCCACGCGGCCCGAGCCCGCCCCAGCGCCTTGCGATCTCGGTAATGGGGATTACCGACAGCGCACCGAAGGCGAAATGGACGAGACGATCATAATGGTTGCGCGTCCAGCCGAAGGCGTCGGAGAGGCTCGTGCCAACCAGCGCGTGCGTCCAATCGTCGTAGGGGACATTGCTGTAGGCATAGCGGCCGCCGAGCGTGTGGAGCGCCATGAAGGCCACGATGCAGGCGAGCGCGGGTGTCGACAGCGGCCAGCGGCGCAGCAGCCAGGGCGAGAGGGCGAGCAGCAGCAGCGTCGGGATATGCTGGAGCAGGGCGACCTCGGGATAAGGCTGGTCGATCTGCGCGAGGAGCAGCAGTGCGAGGAGTAGGCCGATCATGCGTTTCTGCGTTTTGGAACGCACCAGGTCAGCCGTCATCGGCCGAAATCCGCCAAGAGAAAAATGGCGGAAAACTGCCTAACTTTACTCTGAAACGCACACATTGTGCTGATGGCCGGGACTTTCATCATGCCGACAGTGCTAATTCAGCAAGATATTGTAGGACAGCGATTTCCGATGCGCTCACCAGCGCAGCGACATGCAGCTGAGCCCCGCATCGATGTGCGCGATCTGGTCGGTCGGCAGCAGGCGGATTTCGGCACCGCGCGCGGCGAGCAGCGCGTGCGTCGCGGACCAGCGGTCGCCGACGAGTATTGTGTCGCGGATGCGCAGGATATTCGCGGCGGGTTCTTCGCCGGGCGGAGTCGTCACCACTTCCAGCCCGGCGAACTCGGGGCAGCCGGCGAGCGCGGGAACCGCAAGGATCGTGCTGTCGTCGATCAGCCCGCAGCCGGTCTTGAAATGGAGCACACCCCGCGGGGTTTCGGCGATTTCGGCGCGGTAGCCGAGTTCGGCCAAAAGTCCGGCGAGTTCTTCCGCCCCGGTGCGGTCGGTGCGCGCCGAGAGGCCGACAATCACGCGGTCGGCGAGGCGCAGGATGTCGCCGCCGTCGGCGTATCCCGGGCCGGTCATTTCGAAGAGGCGGCTGTGATGTGCCGCGAGCGGTTCGCGGATATGCTCGACCTCGCCCGCCCGTGTCGGCGCCCCGGGACGGAGCAGGATCACGCCTTCGGGAAAGGTCAGTGCGACGTCTTCGGTGAAGAGCGCGTCGGGGAAATCATCGAGTGACGGCAGCACCTCGACCGAAAGGCCGAGCTCGCGGAGCGCCGCAACATAGGCTTCATGCTCGGCGACGAGGCCGCAAAAGTCCGGGTCGGGGCCTCCGTCGGCACGGATGCCCTTCACCGCCGAACGGGCGGGTGTGCGGCAGAGAGCATGGGTGAAGGCGTAGGGACTGGTCATGTCCCCTCTTATCCGTTCGGATCGGGCGAAGTCGAGACACAGCGAAGCTGTACCCCTGCGAAGGCAGGGGTCCATCTCCCGCCGCAGCCGGCTCAAAGAGTGGGCGTCATGCCGCAGCCTCTGGTGATGGGCCCCTGCCTTCGCAGGGGCACAGCATCTTTACCTTCACCCCTTCTTCAGATGACGCCGCCCCAGCAGTTCGGCGATCTGCACCGCGTTGAGCGCCGCGCCCTTGCGGAGATTGTCGCTGACGCACCAGAGGTTGAGGCCGTTTTCGACCGTCGGATCCTCGCGGACGCGGCTGACGAAGGTCGCGAAATCGCCGACGCATTCGACGGGGGTGATGTATCCGCCGTCCTCGCGCTTGTCGTGGAGCACGACGCCCGGCGCCTCGCGCAGGATGCGCTGGGCGTCCTCGGCCGACAGTTCATCCTCCATCTCGATATTGATCGCTTCGGAGTGGCCGACAAAGACGGGGACGCGAACGCAGGTCGCGGTGACCTTGATCTTCGGATCGAGGATCTTCTTGGTCTCGACGACCATCTTCCATTCCTCCTTGGTCGAACCGTCGTCGAGGAACTTGTCGATGTGCGGGATGACGTTGAAGGCGATCTGCTTGGTGAATTTCTGCACGTCCTTCTCGTCGCCGACGAAGATCTGGCGCGTCTGGTTCCACAGCTCGTCCATGCCCGCCTTGCCCGCGCCCGACACCGAATGGTAGGTC
>CBJKNR010000312.1:0-4931 GCA_966417555.1 uncultured Sphingopyxis sp. | reverse complement strand
GCCGCTGCTTCGGACAGGATCATGAGGAAATCAGCCATGGAGCACCGCCTTCACCGCCGCCTTGGCATCCGCCGCAGCGACCTTCACGCCCGACAGCTTGGCGACCAGATCGCCCGCTGCTTCGGCTGCGACCGATTCGATTTCCGCCATCGCCGAGCTGCGCGCGGCGCTGACATCGGCTTCGGCCGCCGACAGCTTGTCGGCGAGTTCGGCGTCGACCTTGGCCAGACGCTTTTCGGCGTCCTTTGCGGCCTTGTCCTTGGCGTCGGTCACCGCCTTCTGCGCGGCGGCGCGGCTTGCGTCGCTCTGCTGGCGGTAGCTTTCTTCAAGGTTGTCGGCGGCGGCGTGCGCCGCCTTGGCTGCGGCCAGATCGTCGGCCACCTTGCGGTCGCGCGCGTCCACCGTCGCCTCGATCTTCGGCAGCATGCCGCGGCCGATGACGAAAAAGACGAAGCCAAAGGTCAGCAGCACCCAGAAAATCTGCGATGCGGCGTACCAGCTTTCAGCGAATTGGCTGATTTGAGGCATGGATACTCTCGACCGACAAGAAAAAATTCAGTCGCGGGGCCGTACCCGAACGGCCGGCCCCGCAAACGGGATCAGGCTGCCTTCAGGTACAGCAGGATCGCGATAAGGAACGACAGCAGGCCGAGAAGTTCGGCGGCCGCGAAGCCGATGAACAGGCGGCCCTGCTGGCCGTCGGCCGCAGCGGGGTTGCGCAGCGCGCTTTCGAGGAAGCTACCGAAGACGTTGCCCACACCGATGGCGGCCATACCGGCACCGATAGCGGCCAGACCGGCGCCGATGAGCGAAGCAGCTTGAACGTCCATTTTATACTCCTTGGGAAAAACGTTAATTATACAGTTGAAAAATCAGTGCAGATTGATCGCGTCGTTCAGATAGAGCGACGTGAGCAGCGCGAAAACATAGGCTTGGATGCCAGCCACCAGCAGTTCGAGACCGCTGATCCCGACCATCAGCGCGAGACTGGGAATGCCGACGCCGATGCCGATCGCGGGGCTCGCGGCGAGACCATCGATGATGAACGATGCGAACACCTTCATCAGCACGTGACCCGCGGTCATCGCGACGAACAGTCGCAGCGCAAGACTGAACGGGCGGACGAGGAACGACACCAGTTCGATCACCGGGATCAGCCACATCAACCAGATCGGGGTGCCGTGCGGCACGAAAAGCGAGAAGAAGTGAAGGCCGTGGCGCCAGAAACCGACGATCAGCACGATCGCGAAGCTGAGGATCGCAAGCACACCGGTGATCGCGAAATGGCTCGTCACGGTGAAGGGATGCACGCCGAACAGGCCGAGCGGCATCAGGCCCAGCACGTTCAGCATCAGGATGAACATGAAGAGCGAGAAGACATAGGGCGTATATTTGCGGCCTTCTGGGCCGATATTGGCGTTCATCATCCCCGAAATGAAGCCGGTGAAGCCCTCGACCGCGACCTGCCAGCGGCCGGGGACGAGCTGGCGCTTCATCCCGCCGATCATGAAGACCCACAGCAGCAGGCCCGCGATCACCATCCACATCGCGCTGGTGGTGAAGGCGACCTCGTGATTGCCGACATGGAACATGTCGAACATCTTCTGCACCTCGAACTGGTGCATCGGGTCCACTTTGCCTTGATCCGCCACGCGATACCTCGCCTAAATCTTCGTCAATCCGGCTTCGACGGCCGGACGTTCGCAATCCGAAATATGTTCCTGAAGGCGACGACTATTCCAAGGAACAGCACCACCAACAGGCCCCAGGGTGCCGTGCCGGCAAAATGGTCGATCGTCCAACCGACCAGCGCGCCGCCACCGATCCCGCCCAGCAGTTCGGCCAACACGCGGTTACCGAGCTTGTAGTTCGCATCGGTCTCCGGTCCGGCGTTCACTGCGGTCCGCTTTGCCTCTGCGGCTTCGGCCCGGTCCAATCGCTCTTCGAGCGAGACCAGGCGCGAATCCTCAGAGCCAAGTTCCGGATCGCTGCCATTGCCCGTCATTTCCTCGCCATCCTCCTGAAACAGAACCGGAAACTCCCGATTCCGCCTACAAAAAAAGGCCCGAAAATTCGGGGTACCCCTAAGGCGCGGTCCGTTTAGGAACGCCGCCCGATTAAGTCAATGCCCGCGCGCAAGCGCAAACAAGACTTTGTGCAGGTGCACAAAAATGCCGCCGCGTTTAGGGGCGCGGCGGCATCTGAGAGCCCGCAGGCTCCATTATTCGATTTCCGCTCTTATGGGCAGCGCGCATCGCGTTCGGGCGGGCTGGCGTCGCGCGTCTTCCACGCGCCGCCCGGCGTCTGATACTTCTCGCCCGGCTTGGTCTGCGCGATCAGGTTACAGCCGCTGGTAAAGGCGAACTGCTCGACCGTGCTGCCGGTCGATTGCGCGCTCGCGGTATAGGCCGCCTTACGCTTGATATTGAGGTCCTGCACCAACGCGCGGATCGCCGGGGTCGGCGCCGTGGCGAAGCCCAGATAACCGTCGGGCTGTTCGCCGATCTGTCCTGCGGCACGCGCCGCGGCATAGGCGGGATCGCGCTGCGCCATTGCCGACGGCACTGCAAGCGCAACCGCGGCCGTCGCCGCGATCGCGGCGAGCGCCAGTCCGGTCGGTTTCCACATCTTCTTAACCATCTTGTCGTTCCCCATCAGAATATCTCGCTATTCTGCTCGATGAGCTTCTTGGCATCGCCATCCAGCCTGTACACCACTTCTTGGCGGATGTTGATGTTCAGATTGATCTCGATCGGCTTGTCGGGCGTGTCGATCTGCACGCAACCCGCGAGAGCTGACGCGCCCATCATTACCGCAACGCACCGACCGTCTATGGCCAGTCTCCTTGCTCCAGTCTTGGATCTATTCATCGCATGGGCTCGCTTTCTGGAGGCTGAACAGGAACGATCTTTACTTTTGCGGCTTCTTCCTGCTCGCGGATCAACGCGGGCAGATTCTGCTCGATCAGCAGCGACGGGTCGTAAAACCCTTTCGCCGAGGTCAAAAGCTGGCGGAACGGCGCCCGGATCTTCACATTGAAGATCAGCGGCAGTTTCGCGACCTGGTTGGTCAGGAAATTGCGCGTCGCGCCCTCGCCCTGCCCCACGCCGCCAAAGCGAATATCAGTCACCATTTCGCCGTCGAGATCCCCGTTCAATATGATCGTCAGGTCGTCATATTTGAGGCTGCGCAGCGCGCCAAAGGCAAAATTGGCGATCGTGCCGAGATTGCGGTTCGACAATTCGCCGACATAGGCCAGCGTCCCGCCGCCGCCGCGCGAATCGATGCGGCCGCCGACGATGCGTCCGCCGAGCCCGTCGAACTCGACCGGCAGCGTCCCGTCGAACACCCCCGTCGCATTGATATTGTCGAAACCGAAGCTTTGCAGGAACACCGCGGCATCGACCCCGACGATGTCGAACGACAGTCGCCGCGCGGTCGCCGCGCTGAAATCGAGCGTCGTCGGATGCAGCAGCAGCTTGCCGCCGCCAAAGGGCCAGCTCCCGCCCTCGACCCAGACGCGATTGTCGCCGAGCAGCCGATATTCGATCTCGCCGTCGAGCACCGGGATGCCGGGGTTGATTTCCCTGACCTTCGCGATCTGCCCCGGCGCGGTCCTGAGTCCGATCAGGTCGTCGAAGCTGATCGTCGTCGTCAGCCCCGTCACCGGGCCAAACGCCGCGGCAAGGCTGGTATCGGCAGTCGCGAAGGTGCCCCGGCTGGCAACGTCATCGGCGGTCCATTCGATCCGCCCGTCGCCCACGACCGATCCCTGCACATTGGCAACGACGCCGAGCGCAAGGCTGGTCAGCTGGTCGGGCTGGAACGCCTCGCCGAAGCGCAGCTCCCTCACGGCGAGGTCGGCGGAGCCGCTGCTGTCGGCGAGCCGGTGGCGGATCAGCGTGTCGAGAATCTTCGTCCCCGTCTTCCGCTCATGGAAGCCCGCCTTCGCCTCGATCACGCCATCTGCGAAGCGCAGGCTCGCATCGTTGCTGACGAGCGGAAAGAAGCGCGGATCGGGCGCTGCATCGGTGAGCAGCAGCCCGCCGTCGAGCGTCAGCGCGCCCTTGGCGAAGCGCCACGTACCGGCGATCTCGCTCATATCGAGCGGCACCGCGCCGATCTTGCCGCTCGCGCCGCGAAGCTCGCCCGCCATGCCCTGCGGCGTCGCGCGCCCCCTAATGCCCTCCGCCCCAAAACGCGTGACGCTTTCGCCCTCGCCCAGCCGGACGTCGGCGCGCGCCAGCGACCAGCGCATGGCCGAGAGGTCGATATTCGCCGGCCCGCTTTTCAGGCTGAACGGCGAACTTCCGCTCGACCCGCGCAGCGCGATGGCGGGAATGCGGATATCGCCGCGCAGCCCGTCGGGACCCGCGCTGAGCAAGGGCACACCCGGACGGCTGCACAGGTCGACCACGCTGCGACCGAGCCGGAAGCCGCCAACCGCGATCCGGTCGGCTGCGACGCGGCTGCACCCGCCGTCGAACGCCAGCGCACCGGTCGGCGCGAGAAAGCCGTTCAGCGGCACCGTCAGCCGCTCGACGCGCCCGCCCGCGAGCGGTCCCGTCAGCGTCGCCGCGGTCGCAAAGCGCATCAGCCCACCCGCGCCGCCCGAAAAACGCACCGGCGTCAGCGCCAGCCGCGCCCCTTCGGCGCTATAGGGCTCAAGGCTGGCGAACCCGGCCACCTTGCCCTCGACGCTGCGGTCGATGCTCAGCGTTCCCCCAGGCAGGTCGCCGCCGGCGATGCTCCAGCGCCCCGTCGCGATCACCGCGGGTTCGTCGGCGCCATAGAGATAGCCGATGCGGCTGTCGGCGCTGCCGATGAAGCGCGCGCCGCTCGCGCTCGTCATTTCGGGCGCGATCAGATCGACGCGCGCGGTCGGCCCCTCGCCCGCGATCGCAAAGCCCGCGCTTCCGCTCGCGTCGGCG
>CBJKNR010000311.1:0-4931 GCA_966417555.1 uncultured Sphingopyxis sp. | reverse complement strand
ATATAGCCCTGCGTCACCGGCACCCCGGCCTCCGCCATCAGCTTCTTGGCAGCGTCCTTCAGCCCCATCGCGGTGATCGACGAGGGCTTCGGCCCGACCCACACGAGCCCCGCTTCGGCCACCGCCTGCGCGAATTCGGCATTCTCGGAGAGGAAGCCGTAACCCGGATGGATCGCCTCGGCGCCGGTGGCCCTTGCCGCGGCGATGATCTTTTCGCCGACCAGATAGCTCTCACGCGCCGGCGACGGTCCGATATGCACCGCCTCGTCGGCCTCGCGCACGTGCAGCGCTTTGGCATCGGCGTCCGAATAGACCGCAACCGTGCGAATGCCCATCTCGCGCGCGGTACGGATGATACGGCAGGCGATCTCGCCGCGGTTGGCGATGAGGAGGGAAGTGATCATCGAATATCCAGTCCGTCTTTCAAATCTGTCCGGTGTCGCGCCAAGCCAGCGGGATTGTTTTCCCGCTCGTCAAATGGTCGATAAAGATCGTAGTCAGATCCTTGAGGCTGAAGGTCGCCGAGTTCCGTCGCGCCGGCCGGTCGTCGATCAGATCATAGAGCGGGCCGGGCGGACCCAGCCGTGACTGGATCAGATAGCCGCCCTCGACGGCTTCGGCGGACAGCAGGCAGCGGTCGCAGGTCTCAAGGCTGATTTCTTCGCACTGCATCTTGCCGAGACATGGCTTGATGGCAGCGCGGACCTGCTGCGCGCTCCGCACCTTGACGCTGCGAGTATGCCCATCGGTCGCGGTGATCGACAGCGTCGCCGGCGTAAAGCTCGACGGGCGCGCTTCGGCCGAAGCGGTGGTGAGCAGCCCGAGGCCTGCAAGGATGGTGCAAAGGATGTTGCTGCGGTTGGCGGCGAAGAGAGAGTTGGTCATGAATTCAGCCGTAAGTTGATCGACCCGTCGCCGCGATAGGCGATGGCGTCGAAGATGACAGTCAGGAGGCGGTCGAAGCGTTCGCCGATCGCAGCGCGCGACCGGGCAGCGTTGACCCAGATTATGTCGATGGGGTCCGATATGACCCCGACCATCAGGTCGAACAGCGCGTCGAGATTGCCGCCATACCATTCGACGCCCGACGCATCGCGCATCGCCTTGTGGAACTGTGCCTCGCTGTCGATGACGTTTCCGTCGAGAGTTACGGTCATGGTCATCGTCACATCCTGAACACGCCGAACCCGCGGTCCTCGACCGGCGCATTCAGCGTTGCGGAAAAGGCCAGCCCGAGCACGTCGCGCGTCTGCGCGGGGTCGATGATGCCGTCGTCCCAGAGGCGTGCCGTCGCGTGATAGGGATTGCCCTCGTCCTCATATTTCTGGCGGATCGGCGCCTTGAAGGCTTCGGCTTCCTCCGCCGTCCATTTGTCGGCATCCCGGTGGACCGTCGCGAGCACGCTTGCCGCCTGCTCGCCCCCCATCACGCTGATCCGGCTGTTCGGCCAGCTGAACAGGAAGCGCGGCGAGTAGGCACGCCCGCACATGCCGTAATTGCCCGCGCCAAAGCTGCCGCCGATCAGCACGGTGATCTTGGGCACCGTTGCCGTCGCGACCGCGGTCACCAGCTTCGCGCCATGCTTGGCGATCCCCTCGGCCTCATATTTGCCGCCGACCATGAAGCCCGAGATATTCTGCAGGAAGAGCAGGGGAATACGCCGCTGCTGCGCCAGCTCGATGAAATGCGCGCCCTTGACCGCGCTTTCGCTGAACAGCACACCATTATTGGCGAGGATCGCGACGGGAATGCCCCAGATATGCGCGAAGCCGCACACGAGCGTGCTGCCGTAATTCGCCTTGAACTCGTGAAACTCACTGCCGTCGACGATGCGCGCGATCACTTCGTGCACGTCATAGGGCGCACGCACATCCTGCGGGATGATGCCGTAAAGTTCTTCGGCATCATATTTCGGAGGCCTTGGCTCCTTCATCTCGACGCTGAAGCCTTCGCCAACGCCGAGATGGCTGACGATGTCGCGGACGATCGTCAGCGCATGCTCGTCATTTTCGGCGAGATGGTCGACGACGCCCGATTTCTTGGCGTGCAGATCCCCGCCGCCCAGATCCTCGGCGCTGATTTCCTCGCCCGTCGCGGCCTTCACCAGCGGCGGGCCGGCGAGGAAGATCGTGCCCTGACCTCGCACGATGATGGTCTCGTCCGACATCGCGGGGACATAGGCGCCGCCCGCGGTACAGCTTCCCATCACGCATGCGATTTGCGGGATGCGCTTTGCCGACATATTGGCCTGATTGAAGAAGATGCGCCCGAAATGGTCGCGGTCGGGAAACACCTGATCCTGATGCGGCAGGTTCGCGCCGCCGCTGTCGACCAGATAAATGCACGGCAGGCGATTCGCCTCGGCGATCTCCTGCGCGCGAAGATGCTTCTTCACCGTCAACGGATAATAGGTGCCGCCCTTCACCGTCGCGTCGTTGCAGACGATCATGCACTGGCGCCCCGACACGCGGCCGATGCCGCAGATCAGCCCCGCGCCCGGCACTTCGCCGTCGTAAAGATCGTTCGCCGCGAGCTGGCCGATCTCGAGGAAAGGCGAACCCGGATCGAGCAACCGCTCGACGCGCTCGCGCGGCAGCAGCTTGCCGCGGCTCGTGTGGCGCTCGCGCGACTTTTCATTGCCACCAAGGCCGGCCTCGGCGACGCGCGCATGGAGCTCGTCGCGAAGTGCGCGATTGTGCGCGGCATTGGCGCGGAACGCGTCGCTCTCGCTATTCACCATCGTGCCCGGAACAGGTGCGCTCACGTCTCGAAATCTCCTCTGAAGTCGGGCCGGACTATCCCGCCGCTCGTCGACGGACAAGGACCGCAGGCCGAAAATGGTTGGCGTTGAAACCGGTTTGTCACAGGCCTATGCCTCGCGCATGCCCGTTTAGAAACAAGGTCATTCTCATGAAAAAAGCCGTCTTCGCCATATTGCTTTCGACCGCGGCGATCGTCGCGGGTCCCGTCGCCTGTTCGAAAGGCGACAAGACCGAGGCCAGCTACACCGTCGGCACCGAACTCGGGATCAGCAAGGCGGCGATGGACACTGGCGTGAAGCCCGGCGACGACTTCTACGCCTATGCCAACGGCAATTGGCAGAGAACGACCGAGATCCCCGCCGACCGCTCGTCGATCGGCGCCTTCTACATCGCCTTCCTCGAGACCGAGAAGCGCGTCCGCGAGCTTGTCGGTGCGATCGTCCAGAAGGGCGGCGAACCCGACAGCGACGAAGGCCGCATCGCCGCTTTCTACAAGGCCTACATGAACACCCAGGCGATCGACGCCGCGGGCATCAAGCCGGTCGCAGCCGATCTCGCGCGCTTCGCAGCGATCACCGACAAGGCCGGATTGTCGAAGGTCCTCGGCGAGCAGACCCGCGCCGACGTCGATCCCTTGAACGCCACCGACTTCGCGACCGAGAATCTCTTCGGCATCTTTGTGACGCAGGGGCTCGCAACCCCCGGCGAGGTGATCCCCTATATGCTTCAGGGCGGTCTCGGGCTTCCCGAGCGCGAATATTATCTGTCGGCCGACCCCAAGATGGCGGCGATCCGTACCGAATATCAGGCCTATATCGAAAAGCTGCTGACCGCGGCGGGCCAGAACGACGCCGCGGCGAAGGCCAAGCGCATCTACGATCTCGAACTCAAGATCGCGCGCGCGCACGCCAGCCGCGAACAGAGCGAGGACTTCACCAAATCGGCCGACGTCTGGACGAAGGCCGATTTCGCGAAGAAGGCGCCGGGCATCGACTGGGATGCCTGGTTCGCCGCGGCGAAGCTCGACAAGGCGGGCAAGTTCGGCGCCTATCACGCGAATGCGATCACCGGCCTGTCGGCGCTTGTGGCGTCGGAGCCGCTCGATGCGTGGAAGGACTGGCTCGCGTTCCATCAGATCAACAGCCACGCCGACGTGTTGCCGAGCGCGATCGATAAGGCGCACTTCGCCTTTTACGGCACGACGCTTGCGGGCACGCCGCAGCAGCGCAGCCGCGACAAGCGCGCGCTCGACGCGCTGAATACCGACCTCGGCGACGCGGTCGGCCGCGTCTATGCCGAGAAATATTTCCCCGCGTCGGCGAAGGCCGAGGTCGGCGACATGGTGAAGGGGATCAAGGCGGCTTTTGCAAAGCGCGTCAGCGGCATCGACTGGATGGCGCCCGAAACGAAAAAGGAAGCGATCAGGAAAGTCGAAACCATCGTCGTCGGCGTCGGCTATCCCGAAAGCTGGCGCGACTATGGTAGCTATACCGTCAGTGCAACCGACGCCTATGCGAACGTCGTAGCGGGCGAGAAGGCCGAATATGCGCACCAGCTCGCCAAGATCGGCAAGCCGATGGACAAGGGCGAATGGTGGATGGTCCCGCAGACGGTCAATGCGGTGAATCTGCCGGTGCAGAATGCGCTGAACTTCCCCGCCGCGATCCTCCAGCCGCCCTTCTTCAATGCGAAGGCCGACCCGGCGTATAATTATGGCGCGATCGGCGCCGTGATCGGCCACGAGATCAGCCACAGCTTCGACAATAATGGCGCGGCGTTCGACTCGACCGGCGCGCTCCGCAACTGGTGGACTGCCGCTGACCTCAAGAAGTTCGAGGAAGCGGGCGCCGCGCTCGCCGCGCAGTACGACACCTACAAGCCGTTCCCCGATCTTGCGGTGAACGGCAAGCTGACGCTGGGCGAGAATATCGCCGACGTCGCGGGGCTGCAGGCGGCATATGACGCGTATCGCGCGTCGCTGAACGGCAAGGAGGCGCCGGTAATCGACGGCTTCACCGGCGACCAGCGCTTCTTCATCGCCTATGCGCAGACGTGGGCGACCAAGATGCGCGACGAGGCGCTTCGCGCGCGTGTCGCGACCGACGGCCACGCGCCGGGCAACTATCGCGCGCTCACCGTCCGCAACCTCGACGCATGGTATAAGGCGTT
>CBJKNR010000310.1:0-4942 GCA_966417555.1 uncultured Sphingopyxis sp. | reverse complement strand
CCCGAGCACCCCTTCCCCGCTGCTCCGGAGGATTGCGAAGCCGCGACGCGCTGGGTCGCCGACAATATCCCCTGCACCGGCCTCGTGCTCTCGGGCGAAAGCGCCGGCGGCAACCTGACGATCGCCACCGCGCTGACGCTGCGCGACAGGCCGGCGTCGAAGCCCGTCATCGCGATCCACCCTATCTATCCCGCCGTGACGACGCACGACGACTGGCAGAGCTATCGCGATTTCGGTGAGGGCCATCTGCTGACCAGGGGCAGCATGACCTGGTTCGGCAACCATTATGCCGCCGATCCCGCCGACTACCGCGCGTCACCGCTCGATTTCCCCGCCGAGGGCCTGCCGCCGACGCTGCTGGTCACCGCGGGGCTCGACCCGCTGCGGGACCAGGGGCGCGCCTATGCCGCGAAACTGGTCGAGGCGGGCGTGCCCACGACCTACCGCGAGGCGAAGGGCAATATCCACGGCTATATCAACCTGTCGCAGGGCATCCCGAGTGCGAAAGAAGATATTCGCGGGGCATTGACTGTATTGAAGGCGATCGTCGCCGAAGCTAACGGGGCGGCATGATCGACCATAGCAAACTCCCCTATCGCCCCTGTGCGGGCGTCATGCTCGCCAATCGCGACGGCCGCGTCTTCGTCGGCCAGCGGCTCGACACCTCGACCGAGGCCTGGCAGATGCCGCAGGGTGGCATCGACGAGGGCGAAGATGCCGAAATGGCCGCCATCCGGGAGCTTGGCGAGGAAACCGGCATTCACGGGGGGCTGGTCGAGATCATCGCGCGCAGCCGCGAGGAATATTTCTACGACCTCCCCGACCATCTGATCGGCAAGATGTGGGGCGGCAAATATCGCGGCCAGCGCCAGCACTGGTTCCTGATGCGCTTCATGGGCGAAGACAGCGATGTCGACATTCACACGGACCATCAGGAATTCCGCGCGTGGAAGTGGGCCGAACTGAACGAGATCGAGAAGCTGATCGTCCCGTTCAAGCGCGCGCTCTATCGCGGGCTTGTCGAGGAATTCGGGCCGCTCGTCTGATCGCGGAGCGCGATCGCCGTCCGGAAGACATCGGTGAACATCTCGGTCGTCAGCCGGCCCGTGTTCGTATTGTAGCGCGAGCAATGATAGCTATCGACGAGGTGCCGTCCATCGGGCAACGCATGCACCGCGCCGTGGGCGAAGCGATGGACGGCCAGCCTCGCTCCGACGGCGCGTAACGCCGCATCGTGCGCGATCCGCCCGAGTGCGACAATCACACGAACCTTCGGCAAGGCCGCAAGCTGCGTTTCGAAAAACGGCCGGCAATTGGCAATCTCTGCCGGGGTCGGCCGGTTCTGTGGCGGCAGGCATTTGACGCTATTGACGATGATCGCCCCGTCGAGCGTCAACCCGTCGTCGATCCGCGCATCATAACATCCACTGCTGAGCCCGAATTCGGTAAGCGTCGCGAACAGAAGATCGCCGGCATAGTCGCCGGTGAACGGCCTTCCCGTCCGGTTCGCGCCATGCTTGCCCGGCGCGAGTCCTGCCAGCGCCAGCCACGCGTCAGGATCGCCGAAGGCATGAACGGGCGCGTTCCACCAGTCGGGATGTTCGATCCGGCATTCGTACCGCAGCGCGACGAGCCGCGGGCAGCGCGGACAGTCGCGCGGCGGCTCGGTTCCGGGCAATGGGCTACCAATTTCCACGCGCCTGCGATAGGCGCGCGGATATGAGCAATGCAATGCCGCTCCCGCTTTATGCCATCGGCCTCGGGTCGAACCGCCGCCATGCGCGTTATGGTGATCCGCGCGCGGTGCTGCTCGCAGCGCTCGCGGCGCTGGAGAGCGACGATATCGAGGCGGTCGACGCAAGCCCGATCATCGCAAGCGACCCGATCGGCCCGTCGCGCCGCCGCTATGCGAACGCCGTTGCGCTCGTCGCTTCGGAATTGAGTCCGCCCGAAATGCTCGAACGGCTGCAGGAAATCGAGGCAAGCTTCGGCCGCCGCACCGGTCAGCGCTGGAGCGCGCGCACGCTCGATCTCGACATATTGCTCTGGTCGGGCGGCGCTTGGTCCGATGCCGCGCTCACCATTCCGCATCCCGCGCTCGCCGGACGCGCTTTCGTGCTTGGCCCGCTCCGCGCGATCGTCCCCGAATGGCGGCATCCGCTCACCGGACGCAGTATCCGTCAGCTCGCTGCGCGTCTGACACGTCCGAAGCCGGTTGACCGGAACGCGTCGGCGCACTAGGGCGGCGGCTCATTTCGCGCGCTGTAACATTCCGGCGCCGGATGGGCCCTTAGCTCAGTCGGTAGAGCAACTGACTTTTAATCAGTAGGTCGCTGGTTCGAACCCAGCAGGGCTCACCACCTTCTTCAGCTGGTGCGATCGGGCAGCGTGAAGCTCCGTCAGGCGCTGATCGCCGCTCCGGCGCCTGCAGACTGGCTACCAGCGCAGGAAGCGGGGCAGGATCAGGCGCCCGGCGATGGCCGAGAAGAGAACCGCGCTGCCGTGCCAGAGCGCGATATGGACCACATTGTCGCTGGCGCAATGCAGCGCCACGATCGTCGCCCCCGCCGCGCCCGCGGCGATGCCGATGACCCAGCCCGCCCGGGTCGGCGAGGTCGGAGCCCCGGCCCGCAACCAGAAGAATAGCGCGCCGCCAACGCCCAGCCCCGATGCGAGCCCCTGCAAAAGACAGCGAAGGCCGAAACCGTGCCGGGCCGCGTCCATCGCGGCATGACCGTCGGCGATGCACGCGAACAGCGCCGCGAGCGGCAGCGAAAGCGACGCGCCGACCGCCCAGCGCCAGCCGCCATAGTCGCGCCCGACTCCGGGGAGCCCCATACGCAGCGCACTCCATGTCGCAGCGAGGCCCGTCGCAGCGGTGAGCCAGAAGGCGAGCATCGAGAGCGGCGGCATCCCGTGGACGGCCAGATCCTCGCGCATTCCGAACAGCCAGATCAGCGTCGCGGCGCCGCCAACCCAGCCGGCTGCGACCCACAGCGACCCGCGCGCAACGCGCCGCGGGCGGACCGGCGTGAGATCCCCGGCGAGGTCGTCGATCAGCTCGTCGATCGATGCGTCCGTCATCTCATTCACTTTCAATCAGTTCGGCGAGCTTCTTCAACCCGCGATGAATATTCACCTTGACGAGCGACTCGCTCTGGCCGCAGATTTGCGACGCTTCGGCAATCGAGGCCCCCTCGATCTTGACCAGCGTAATCGCCTGCGCCTGCTTCGGAGGCAGCAGCGCGAGCAGGTGATCGATACTGAGCCGTGCGTGGACGGCTTCGTCCTCGGCGCCGACCGCGGCATCATTGTCGCCCAGTTCGGCCTCGTCGCGCTGGCGGCGCAGCATATCGATCCAGCGATAACGCGCGATCGCTGCCAGCCACGGCAGAAAGGCGCGGTCCGAATCCCATGTCGCGAGCTTGCGGTGCATCGACACCAATGTTTCCTGCACCAAGTCGTCGATCTGGTGCGGCGCGATGCGGCGGGCGAAATAGCGTTCGAGCCATTTGCGGCAGCCGGCGAGCAGGGCACGATAGGCCGCGCGATCGCCGCGCTGCGATGCCGCCATCAGCCGCGCCAGCGACGGTTCGTCGAGGCTCATCGCGCGCGCCGGATGATCGCAGGGAGCGGCAAGGGCCATGGCTGTTGCAACAACGATTCCTTCGTGGAGCGGATGATGGCGTTTCATACCCTGTTCGCCGCTATCGCCGCGAAGGTTACACCGAAACCGGGCCATGTCCGACGGACAATGATTTGGCAGCGTGTCGCCGATGGAATATGGCCGCGAACGAAAGGCGCCGCGCAATGAAGGAGACAATTCGGGCATGAATATTCTTTTGACGGGCGGCGCGGGATATATCGGCAGCCATGTTGCGGCGCCGCTGGTATCGGCGGGCCATAATGTCGTGTGCTTCGACAATCTGTCGAACAGCGACCCGTCCGTCATGGAACGGCTCGAAGCGATCACGGGGCACGCCATTCCGCTGGTTACCGGCGATATTCGCGATGGCGAAGCCTTGCGGCGGGTCATCGGCGATCATGCCATCGAGGCGGTGATCCATTTCGCCGGCCTCAAGGCTGTGGGAGAATCGGTCGCCGAACCCCTGAAATATTACGACAATAATGTCCGTGGCACGCTGTCGCTGCTCGAGGCGATGGCCGATTGCGGCGCGAAAACGCTCGTCTTCTCGTCGAGCGCGACGGTCTACGGACAGCCGCAATATCTGCCACTCGATGAAAATCACCCGACCTCGGCGACCAACCCCTACGGGCGCACCAAGCTGATGATCGAGGAGATGCTCGCCGACGTCGCCGCCGCCGATCCCGAATGGCGCATCGCGATCCTGCGCTATTTCAATCCCGTCGGCGCGCACGACAGCGGGCTGATCGGCGAGAATCCCAACGGCATTCCGAACAATCTGATGCCCTTCATCAGCCGCGTCGCGGCGGGCCGGCTCGGCGAACTGTCGGTATTCGGCAATGATTATGACACGCCCGACGGCACGGGCGTGCGCGATTATATCCATGTCGTCGACCTCGCCGACGGCCATGTCGCCGCGCTCGACGCGATCGCGAAGAGCGACCAGCCGTTATCGATCTGGAACCTCGGCACGGGCCAAGGCTATTCGGTGCTCGACATGGTCGGGGCGTTCGAGCGCGTGAACGGCGTTCGCATCCCCTATCGCGTCGCCCCGCGGCGTGACGGCGATGTCGCGAGTTGCTTCGCCAGCCCCGAACGCGCCGCGAACGAACTCGGCTGGACGGCCGAACGCGATCTCGATGCGATGTGCTCGTCGAGCTGGCGTTTCGAGCGCATGCTCGCGACGCGCAACGCCGATTAGGGCCTGAACCCATAAATAACGCGTTCGAGGCGTCGAAATGGCGAAGGGATCGGGTTCGGGTGGCCGCCGCGGGTAGCATCGCTACCCGCAAGGTC
>CBJKNR010000309.1:0-4955 GCA_966417555.1 uncultured Sphingopyxis sp. | reverse complement strand
CGCATCCTCGGTGATGATCGTCCACCAGTCGCCCAAATCGCCGCGCCGCTGGATCAGCGTCGACCTGGCAAGCGGCAAGCAGACGGTCGTCCAGCAGCAACAGGTCTCGAACTTCAACACCGACGATTATGAGGTCGAACGGCTGTTCGCTCCAGCGCCCGACGGCGAAATGGTACCAATCACATTGCTGTCGCGTCGCGGGATGCCCAAGGACGGCAAGGCCCCCCTCCTCCAATATGGCTATGGCTCCTACGGCGTGCCGAGCGACCCCGAATTCTCGATCCCCGCGCTTGCACTCGTCGACCGCGGCTGGCGCTATGCCATCGCGCATGTCCGCGGCGGCTCCGAAAAGGGGCGCCAATGGTTCCTCGGCGGACGCAAGTTCACCAAGCGCAACAGCTTCACCGACTTCATCGCCTGCGCCGAGCATCTCGCGGCGAAGGGCTATACCGCGAAGGGCAGGGTCGTCGCCTATGGCCTATCGGCGGGCGGGCTTCTGGTCGGCGCGAGCATGAACATCGCCCCGGCGACATGGGCCGGGGTGATCGCGCAGGTGCCGTTCGTCGACATGCTCAACACGATGAGCGACGGCGCGCACCCGCTCGTGCCGCTGTTCCGCCCCGACTGGGGCGATCCGCTCGCTGACCTCAAAGCGTACGACTATATCGCGTCGATTTCGCCCTATGAGAATGTGAAGGCGGCCGCTTATCCACCGCTGCTCTGCACCGCGGGCCTCAAGGATGACCGCGTCGCCTATTGGGAGCCCGCAAAGCTCGTCGCCGAGGTCCGCCGCCGCTCGACGAGCGGCAATCCTGCGATGCTGCTGACCGACATAGACAGCGGGCATCAGGGCAGCGCCGACCTGACGAGCGAATATAAGCAGAAGGCGCTGTTCTGGGCTTTTGCGATGCGCTGCGTCTAGAAGCCGCGGAAGGCCGGGACGGGCTCGAACATCAGCGCGATGAAGCCATAACCGCTCGCGAGCAGCAACAGCACACCGGCAGCGCCGACCAGCCAGTCGGGGCGCAGGCGGCGGACCAGCCAGGCTCCGATCGGCGCGGCGATCACCCCGCCGATGAGCAGGCCGATCGCCGCCGTGCTGAAGCTTTGCCAGCCCAGCGCGCCGATGAAGCCCGCGGCGATTGTGACGGTCACGAAGAATTCGGACGCGTTCACCGTCCCGATCACAGTGCGCGGCTCTGCACCCTGCGCGAGCAGATTGGCGCTGACGATCGGGCCCCAGCCGCCCCCGCCCGATCCGTCGGCGATCCCGCCGACCAGCCCGAGCGGCCCGACGAGCTTGAGGCTGCGATAGGTTTGCGGACGCCGCGCCCCGCGCCAGAGCAGATAGATGCCGACTGCGCCGAGATAGGCGAGCACTACCGGCCGCGCGATACTGTTGTCGATGTTGGTGAGCAGCCACACGCCGATCAGCCCGCCGACGATGCCGGGCACGACCAGGCGGCGGAACAATCGCCAGTCGACGTTGCGCTGCATCGCGTGGCTGAGCCCCGACCCGCCGGGGAAGCTTTCGGCGAAATGCACCGCCGCCGAGGCCGACACCGGCGGCAAGCCGAGCACCATCAGGAGCGCGGTCCCGATGACGCCGAACGCCATGCCGAGCGCGCTGTCGATCAGCTGCGCGGCAAAGCCGACGATGATGAAGGGCAGCAATGCCCAGAGCGTCAGCCCGTCGAAGATCGTCATTGCGCGGCTTTCGGGCGCGCCGCCCTGCCCGTCCTGCGCGTGAAGAGAAAGACCGCAGGGAAGCCGAGCGCGATCAGCGACAGCGCGCCCGCGAATATCGGCTCGCCGCCCGCCAGCCAGGGCAGCACCGCGGCCCATATCGACACGCCCAGCACCGTGAGCAATGTCTGTTCCTGATCGATGTCGGTATCGACCCCCAGCGGCACGCCGCGCGCGTCGGCGCGCAGCGCTTCGAGCCGCCGCGCGACGGGGCTGTGCGGCGCGGCGCGGTGGCCCGGCATCAGCGACGAGATCATCGATCCCAGCCCCGCCCCGACCAGCCGGACGCCGACTGCGCGCGCAAAGGCGCGCGGCTCCTCCAGCCGGTCGCCGATCGAGCGCAGGCTGAGCCGGCCGCCGAAGACGAGGTCGATCAGCGCGTCGCCGGTCACCGCCTTGATCGGCCGCCCCTCGACTGCCTGACTCGCCTCGATCCAGTCGAAAATCGCATTGGGCACGTCGATCCCGCAGGCGCGTTCGAGCCCCTGGAACCCCGGCGCGCTGTTCGCCTCGCAGATCCGATACCCTTCCTCGTCGAACAAGATGTCGATCCCGGCGACCTCGAGTCCCAGCGTATCGGCAGCGCGCGCCGCAAGGTCGGCCATCTCGCCGGTCGGCGTATAGGCGATGCCGACGCCGCCCAGCGAAACGTTCGACTTGAAATGGCCCGCAGGCGAGCGGCGCTCCATCGCCGCGATCACACGCCCGCCGATCACGAGCACGCGCACGTCGCGGCCATGGCTCGACCGCACATAATGCTGGAACAGGAAATCGGCCTTGGCATCGGCGCTTTCGAGCAGCCCGGCGAGATCCTCGAACTGGCTGCGGTCCTCGCATTTGAGCACACCGGTGCCGCGCGTCCCGCGCAGCGTCTTGACGATCAGCGGAAATCCCAGCTCTTCCTCGACCACATCGATCCCGATCGGGAATTTGCCGAGGATCGTCGCGGGGATCGGCAGACCCGCGCGCGCCAGCCGCTGCATTGTATGGAGCTTGTCGGCAACAAGGTCGATCGCCTCGGGGCCGTTGATCAGCCGCACGCCGCGGCGTTCGAAATGGCGCAGTACCGCGAGCGTGAAATAATCGGTTTCGGCGCCGGTGCGACACAGGATGAAATCGGGGCGTTCGAGCGAATGGCCCTCATAATGAACCGACCAGCCGTCGACCGGCGCCGCGACAATATCGAAATTATGCGGTTTGAGGATGTGCAGTTCGAGACCGCGCGCCGCCGCCGCCTCCTGGAAGCGCAGGATTTCGGGCACTTCCGGCAAGGCGGGGTCGAGATCGCGCGCGAAGAAAATCCAGCCCAGCAAAGGTCGCTCCTTCGATAATGGCCTCGCTCAGTGCCAGAAAATGGGCCGCTCGCGCAATCATTCACGCGACCCGGCACGTTAAGCCGCTGTTTTGGCGCGTCGATTGCGTCGGCTATTGCCGGACCAGTCCGATTCGGACAGAAAATCCCGGCCGTCTCAGGGTGAATCGGCCTTAAACCCGCAATCCTGCGCTCGTTAAAACTCGCATGACCACCAAAGCGACACAATCGAACGAGCCGGTAGGGCGGCTCCTGGGTTGGCTGGGGCTTCGCCACGCACGCGGCAATGCCTCCGACGGGAGCCACGCGCCACCGGGCGGCGATGGTTCGCGTAATCTGGCCCGCGAGGCACGCTACGAGCTTGCGGCCTCGATCACCTCGTTCCTCGTCGACAATGATCTCGACGTGTCGCCGACGAACCTGCTGCTTGCGCATGCTGCCTTTTCAGGCCGCAATCCGCGCCTCGCGCGGCAAATCCTCGCGCGTGCCCAATCCGGCGAAGGCATCAGCCAGAAATGGCTGAGCGAACTCGACGAACAGGACAATGGCCAGCCCGACCGCGTCGAAATCGATCGGCTGATGACGCGGCTCGAAACCAATATCGAAGCTTTCCAGGCGAATACGAAGGAGGCCCGGACGGTCACCAGCGACTATGGGACCGAGCTCGAACAGCATGTCGTCGACCTTGAACAGCTCCAGAAAACCGGCCGGATCGTCTCGAGCCTCGCCGACCTTGCCAAGGTCATGCTCGAACGCACGCGCAAGGCCGAGGACGACATGCGCAAGAGCGAGGATGAGGCCAAGGCGCTGCGCCGCAGCCTCGATCGTGCCAAGCGCGACGCCGAACTCGATTATCTGACCGGCCTGCCCAACCGCCGCGCCTTCGAAGCGCTGCTCGACCGGCATTTCAAGGAAGCGCGCGCGGCGGTCGAACCGCTGAGCATCGCCTTTTGCGACATCGATGAATTCAAGAAGGTCAACGACCTTCACGGCCATGAAGCGGGCGACCGCGTGATCAAGGCGATCGCTGACACGCTCGCGCGCATCTCGAACGATCACTGCCACGTCGCACGCCACGGCGGCGAGGAATTCGTCATGCTGTTCCGCGGCCTGACGCCGACGCAGGCGGCCGAAAAGCTCGACGACGCGCGCGAGGCGCTCGCCGACCGGCGGCTGATCAATCGCAAGACCGACGAGCCCTTCGGCCAGATCACCTTCTCGGGCGGGGTCGCCGACGTCTTCGGCTATGGCGACACGCGCGCGGCGCTCAAGGCCGCCGACGAAGCGCTTTACAAGGCAAAGGCGGCCGGCCGGAACTGCATCCGCATCGCCGACCCTGCCTGACTGAAGAGTTTCCCGCGAGGGGGGCGGGAGCGCGGGCGACCGGCACCAGCGCCGGCCGTCCGCGGATTTGTCGCCGATTATCGCGGCATCGATCGGGTGTCCGACTGACCGCTAGGCGGTCGCCGGACGCGCCGCCCACAGTCCGAAGCTCGCGATGATCGCATAGCAGATCAGCGGCACTGCCAGCGCGAGCCGGATATTGCCGCCGAGATCGGCGACCGTTCCGAACAGGAAGGGCACGATCGCCCCGCCGATGATCGCGGTGCACATGATGCCGGACCCCTGCGGCGTCTGTTCGCCAAGCCCTTCGGTCGCGAGGCTGAAAATCGTCGGAAACATCAGCGAATTGCAGAAACCGACCAGTATTAGCGCCCAGCCCGACAATACTCCCGTCGTCATCGCCGACAGGATGATCAGCGAAATCGCGCCCACGGCAAAGGTCGCGAGCACGCGTCCCGGCTTGGCCAGTCGTAGGATGAAGCCGCCGAGCAGCCGGCCGACCAGGGCACCCAGCCAGTACATCGCAACCAGCTTGCCCGCCGCCTGGAGCCCG
>CBJKNR010000308.1:0-4955 GCA_966417555.1 uncultured Sphingopyxis sp. | reverse complement strand
GACGGCCCGCTGGCGGTGCACACGCTCGCCGTCGGCGAGGGCCTGCTGCTCACGCTGATCGCCTGCGCGGCGGCCGGCTCGGTGGTGGGGCCGCTCGCGTCCGGCGCCTTCGGGATCGCCCTCTACGTCACCGCCCAGGCGGCGGTGGGCGGCGGGAAGTTTCTTCATCTCGTTGCTCGGTGTGCCGCTCGATGCGGTCAGTTGGACGGGTGTCACGCCGACATGGTTCAAAAGTTCGGACAAGGCGGCGCGCGGATTCTGCCGGAATTGCGGAACGCCGCTTGCCTATGACTATTTCGAGAGCAAGCACATCAACCTGACCACCGGGTCGTTCGACGATCCGTCGCAATTTCCCCCGCGCGTCCAGTTCGGCGTTGAAGGCCAGCTATCGCTGTTCGAAGATTTGCCGATCACGGCCGAGGGCACCACTGAAGAAACCATGGCAGCCTATGTCAGGGCGATCAGGGCGAGCAATCACCAGCATCCCGACCATGACACGGAGGCTTGGCCACACTGAGGCCCTTCGCGCCGACAGATTGACTCTCTGCCTACTAGTAGGTAGAGGACAGCCATGCCTTCAACAGCCACCGCCGACCAGATTCTCGATTGTGCCCGGACGCTGCTCGTGGACGGTGGATATAATAGCTTCAGCTATGCCGACATCGCCGCCGTTGTCGGGATTCGAAAGGCGAGCATCCATCATCATTTCCCGGCCAAGGCAGATTTGGTCCGGAAATTGGTCGGCCGTTATCGCGGCGAAGCCGAAGCGGGGCTGGCGGCGATCGCGGCATCGGTTCCCGATCCCTGTGATCAGCTTCGCGCCTATGTCGAATATTGGCGCGTCTGCATCGCCGAAGCGCGGCCATCCTATTGCATATGCGTGATGCTCGCCGGCGAGCTTCCCTCGCTGCCCGAGCCGGTCGCGGCCGAGGTGCGGGCCCATTTCCGCTCGCTCGCCGCGTGGCTGGGCGGGGTGATGGCGCGCGGAGACGCGGCGGGTTCGGTCCGCCTGGTCGACGCGATCGGAACCGAGGCGGAACTGTTCGTCGCGACCGTTCATGGCGCGATGCTGTCCGCCCGCGCTCACAATGCCCCCGCCCTCTTCGGTATGATCACCGCGCCCCTGCTCCGACGCTTGGCTCCCTGAAACCGGCACGCCCATGCCGAACGGTTTTTCATATCCCATCCATCTACCTACTAGTAGAAAGGCAATCTCGTGACCATTTCCTCCCTCCCGGAAGTCGACTGGCTCAAGCGTTATTACTTCCTGCGATTTGTCGTCGCCGCGCTTTGGGCGGCGGCGGCATTTTCCATCGGCAGCGCGCCGGCAGCGGCGGTTTCCCTTCTGTTGATCGTCTATCCCGCATGGGACGCCCTCGCCAATTATCTCGACGCGCGCCGCAGCGGCGGCTTCGCCGCCAATCCGATGCAGGCGATCAATGCCGGGATCAGCCTCGCGACCGCCGCGGCCGTCGCACTTGCGCTCGGCCGGGGCATGGACGCCGTGTTGGCCGTCTTCGGCGCATGGGCGATCCTTGCCGGTCTTTTGCAGCTCGGCGCGGCGGTGCGGCGGTGGAAGCGGAGCGGCGCGCAATGGGCGATGATCCTGAGCGGCGCACAGTCGGCGCTGGCGGGCGGCTTTTTCGTGGTGCAGGCAAGCAGCGGCGAAAATATCCGCGCGGTCGAGATGATCGCCGGCTATGCCTCCCTCGGCGCGCTCTATTTCCTCATTTCGGCGCTCTGGCTGTTCGGAAGCGACTGGCTGCGCGGCCGCAAGCCCGTCTGACCGCGGGCAGGCGAGCGATCGGGCGGTTTCCCTGTCCGCGGATAAGGGCTAGCTGCCCGACCGGATCAAATGGTCGAATGCCGACAGCGACGCCTTCGACCCCTCGCCCATCGCGATGACGATCTGCTTGTAGGGCACCGTCGTCACGTCGCCCGCGGCGAAGATGCCGGGCTGGCTCGTCGCGCCGCGCGCATCGACCTCGATCTCGCCGCGATCGCTGAGTGCCACCGCATCGCCCAGCCATTCGGTTTTCGGGATCAGGCCGATCTGGACGAAGATGCCCTCAAGCTCGATGAGATGCTCTTCGTCCCTGTTGCGGTCGCGATAGCGCAGGCCGACGACCTTCTCGCCATTGCCGAGCACTTCGGTGGTGAGCGCCGAGGTGATCACCGTGACGTTCGGCAGGCTGCGCAGCTTGGTCTGGAGCACCGCATCGGCGCGAAGCTGCGCATCGAATTCGATCAGCGTCACGTGCGCGACGAGCCCCGCGAGGTCGATCGCCGCCTCGACGCCCGAATTGCCGCCGCCAATCACCGCGACGCGCTTGCCCTTGAACAAGGGGCCGTCGCAGTGGGGGCAATAGGCGACGCCCTTGTTGCGATATTCGGCCTCGCCGGGGACGCCCATCTGGCGCCAGCGCGCGCCGGTCGACAGGATCACCGTCTTGCCCTTCACGCTCGCGCCGCTCTTCAGCTTCACTTCGTGGAGGCCGTGCGCGCCGCCGGGGATCAGCTCGGCGGCTTCCTGCACATTCATGACGTCGACGTCATAATCCTTCACATGCGCCTCGAGCTGCGCGGCGAGCTTCGGCCCCTCGGTATGCTGGACCGACACGAAATTCTCGATCCCCAGCGTGTCGAGCACCTGCCCGCCAAAGCGTTCGGCGACGATGCCGGTGCGGATGCCCTTGCGCGCCGCATAGATTGCCGCCGCGGCGCCGCCGGGCCCGCCGCCGACGACGAGCACGTCGAACGGCTCCTTCGCGGCGATCTTCTCGGCCGCGCGCTGCGTCGCGCCGGTGTCGAGCTTCGCGACGATCTGCGCGAGGTCCATGCGGCCCTGCCCGAAAGGCTCGCCGTTCAGGAACACCGCCGGCACCGCCATCACCTGCCGCCGCTCGACCTCGTCCTGGAACAGCGCGCCGTCGATCGCGGTGTGACGGATGTTCGGGTTGAGCGCGGCCATGATGTTGAGCGCCTGCACGACGTCGGGGCAATTCTGGCACGACAGCGAAAAGAAGGTTTCGAAGACAAAATCGCCTTCCAGCGCGCGCACCGTGTCGAGCAGTTCGGCGTCTTCCTTCGGCGGATGGCCGCCGACGTGGAGCAAAGCGAGGATCAGCGAAGTGAATTCATGCCCCATCGGCAGCCCGGCGAACACCGCTTCGGCGCGGCCCTCATCGCCGCGGATCGCGAAGGACGGCCGGCGGGCATCGTCGCCGTCGAAACGCGCGGTAACGAGGTCCGACTGCGCCGCGACCTCCTCGACCAGCGCGCGCATCTCGGCCGACTTGGGCGAGGCGTCGAGGCTCGCGACCAGCTCGATCGGGCGGCGGAGGTTGCCGAGATAGGTTTTGAGCTGAGCGGTGGTGTTGGCGTCGAGCATCGGCATGGGGAGAGCCTTTCGGACAGGAGCAGGGGTTCGCCGCGAAGGACGGCGTCAGAATCTTGTGTTTTGAAAGGAGCGAAGACCGGGCGAGCGCTACCCGCCCGGTCCTCAAAAATCGGTCGGCTCAGATCTTGCCGACGAGTTCGATCGAGGGAGCGAGCGTTTCGGCGCCCTCTTCCCACTTCGCCGGGCAGACCTGACCGGGGTTGGCGCGGACATAGACCGCGGCCTTGATCTTGCGGACGAGTTCCTCGGCGTTGCGGCCGACGCCTTCGCTGGTGATTTCCATCACCTGGATCACGCCGTCGGGATCGACGACGAAGGTCGCGCGATCGGCGAGGCCCGAATCTTCACGCAGCACGCCGAAATTGTTGGCGAGGACGTGGTTCTGGTCGCCGAGCATGTGGTAGTTGATCTTGCCGATCGCCGGCGAGCTGTCGTGCCATGCCTTGTGGCTGAAATGCGTGTCGGTCGACACCGAATAGACTTCGACGCCGAGGCCCTGAAGCGTCGCATACTGGTCGGCGAGATCTTCGAGCTCGGTCGGGCAGACGAAGGTGAAGTCGGCCGGATAGAAGAAGAAAACCGCCCACTTGCCCTTGGTGTCGGCGTCGGTCACGGGGACGAACTTGCCCTGATGGTACGAAGTGGCGTTGAACGGCTTGATCGAGCTTCCGATGATACCCATGGGAGAGTGTTTCCTTCTGTTTGCTGCACTGCAAAATGATTTGCAGGGCGTCAGCTATGCGGACTGGCGCACGCACTCAACCCCAATTTTCCGGGCACACTTATCGGCAGAATCGATTAAAAGCCGAAATTCGCCCAAAACGGCGATTAGCGGCAAATATCCTTCGTTCCCGCGAGCATATCGATCACTTCGCTGTCGAAATCGTCGGGCGCCCCGGGCGTGATCTTGCGAAAGCGGCGCGCGCAATAGGCGGCGCGCGGGCCAAGGTCAGGCACATTGCGGAACTTCAGCGCGGTTCCCGATTGCCCGCCGACAAGGTCGGGCATGTCGGTCCACACGGTACGCACCGTGAAAACGGCGCCCGGGCGCACCTCGGGCGGGTAACGCTCATGCCGGCTGATGCACAGCGCCAGGTCATCCACTCGCCAATCGTCTGCCATTATCAACCTCATGGTTGTTACGCAGCGTTGGGCCGAGGCTATCACATAAGCGTCGCGGTGCGAAGCGCCCGATCGCGCGCGATGACCGGCGCGACGGCGAGCCCTGCGATCCCCTCGCTCGGCGTGAGGCCGAAGACGTGGCGAAACACGCGCGACAGATGCGCGGTGTCGGCAAACCCCGCATCCATCGCCGCAGTGCGAACGAGCGCGCCGCGCGCCATCTGCTGCGTCGCATATTGCAACGCCGACCACAGCTTGAACTCGCGAAAGCCCTGTCCCGTCGACCGTCTGAAATATCGCAGCGCCTGCGTCCGCCCCATGCCGAGCCGGCTTGCGAGCTCGTCCTGCGACATCCACCACATCGGGTCGCCGTGGATCGCGCGCACCTCGTGGACCAGCTGCGCACTCGCGTCCTTGCGCGGGTTGGCCGTGT
>CBJKNR010000307.1:0-4969 GCA_966417555.1 uncultured Sphingopyxis sp. | reverse complement strand
GAAGGGATTGTGGCTGAAGTCGATCTTGCCGGCGTCCTCGTCGGCCTCGAACATCGGGAAGTCGACGATCCAGCACATTTCGAACTTGTTCGCGTCGATCAGGTCGAGCTGCTCGGCGACGCGCGTGCGCGCGAAGCCCGCGAGCTTCGCCGCGACGGCTTCCTTGCCCGCGGCAAAGAACAGGCCATCGTCGGGTCCGATGCCGAGCTCGGCGGCGAGCGCGTCCATCTTTTCCGCGCCATGGTTCTTCGCGATCGGGCCGCCCCATTCGCCGCCCTTGCGCGTCGCATAGCCGAGCCCCGCAAAGCCCTCGCCCTGCGCCCAGCTGTTCATGTCGTCGAAGAATTTGCGGCTCTTCTCGGCGGTACCCGGCGCCGGAATCGCACGAACGACGTCGCCTGCGGCGACGATGTCGGCGAAGCGGCCGAAGCCCGATCCGGCGAAGTGCGACGAGACGTCGGTGATGATCAGCGGGTTGCGGAGGTCGGGCTTGTCGTTGCCGTACTTCAGCATCGACTCGCGGTACGGGATGCGCGGGAACGAACCCGCCGGTGTCACCGACTTGCCGTTCGCAAACTCCTCGAACACGCCCGCCAGCACCGGCTCGATCGCGTTGAAGACATCGTCCTGCGTGACGAAGCTCATCTCGAAATCGAGCTGGTAGAATTCGCCGGGCGAGCGGTCGGCGCGCGCATCCTCGTCGCGGAAGCAGGGCGCGATCTGGAAATAGCGGTCGAAACCCGCGACCATCAGCAGCTGCTTGAACATCTGCGGCGCCTGCGGCAGCGCATAGAATTTGCCGGGGTGGACGCGGCTCGGCACCAGATAGTCGCGCGCGCCCTCGGGCGACGAGGCGGTCAGGATCGGGGTCTGATATTCGGTGAAACCCTGCTCGACCATGCGGCGGCGCAGGCTGGCGATCACGTTCGAACGCAGCATGATGTTCGCGTGCAGCCGATCGCGGCGCAGGTCGAGGAAACGATATTTGAGACGGATATCCTCGGGATATTCCTGTTCGCCCGCGACCGGCATCGGCAGTTCGATCGCTGCCGACTGCACCGCGACGTCGCGCGCTCGGACCTCGATCGCGCCCGTGGGCAGATTGGCGTTGGTCGTTTCGGCCGAACGCGCGACAACATCGCCGGTGATCGTCACGACGCTTTCGGCGCGGAGGCCGTCGAGCGTTGCAAAAGCGGCATCGCTGCTGTCGGCGACGATCTGGGTCAGGCCATAATGATCGCGAAGGTCGACGAAGAGCAGCCCGCCATGGTCGCGCTTGCGGTGCACCCAGCCTGACAGCCGGACATTCTGGCCGACGTCCTCGGCGCGAAGCTGGCCACAATTATGGGTGCGATAGGCGTGCATTGATTCGTCTTTCAAATGTCCGGGAAGGCACGCGTACACGTACCGATATGGCCGCGCCTAAGGCAGCGCGGCGAGCGATTTGTCAAGGGTGGAGGGTGGATTCAACAGGTCAGCCCGAGCCTGTCGAGCACCTCGCTGCCGAACAATGCGCGATGCGCGGGATCGGGCAGCAGACGGCCCTGCGCGGCGCGCCAGCGGCGAAAATCCTCGCCATAGTCGGCCGCGACGCGGAGCGCGTCGAGGCGGCAGCTTTTCGCCCAATGGCGCGTGAAGGCGATCCCTTCGGCATCGAGACATTCGACGACGCGCGCATAAGCCTCGGCCGTGCGCTGGCTGCGCGGGCCGTCGAAGTCGATCACGGCATTGTGCGGAAAACGCGCCGGCGCGAGCAATCCCAGCGCGCGTTCCATGAAACGCACCGTGACGACGGTCGAGCCGCCGTGACGCGCGTAGACGGCGCAGATGCGCTCGAACGCGTGCGCAAGATCGGCGCGGTCGATGGTAACCGACGCGTTGAACAGGTCGGCGAGCGGCCGATGCGTGTCGAGTCCCTCGCCCCAGCTGCCGTAAACCGGCAGATCGTCGACGTCGGGTCCGGCGGCATAGCCCCTTTTCATCGCGAATTGCAGCAGCGCGCCGCGCGCCCAGGGATAATCGTCGAGCAGCCGTCCCAGCAGACTGAGCGCGTCATAGCCGGCCCCAAGCTGTCCGGGCGTGGCGCGCGGATACTCGTCGCGCCAAGGTTCGCGATAGAGGAAGCGCAGCATCGCGGGACGCCTGAACGGCTTGTACGGGTTGACGATCATCTGGACAAAATCGGGATCCTTGTCGAGCGCATAGGCTGCCGAGAAACGCCGGAAATCGCCCGCCGCAAGCCAGTCGAGCGCCGCACGCTCAACCTTGCGCAGATTCTGGATCGGGCGGACGAGGAATTTGGGCACGCTGTCGACGACGAGTGCGGTCACGATGCCGAGCGCACCCACGGGAAGCTGGGCCGCGGCAAACATGTCGTCGTCGCGGAGCGCCGTCGAACCCGTTGCGGCGATAAAGGCGTCGCTCATCACGCCTTCGCCGGGCTCGATCCAGTGAATGCCGGCGGGGGTGACGATTTGTATCGCGCGGATATGATCCTGAATGCCGCCGCGGGCAATCATCGAACCGTGCGTGCCGGTCGCGCAGGCTCCCGCGAAGGTCTGCCCATTCCCTGCACCGCTGGTCCACAGCGAGCGCCCCTGCTCCTCGAGCTTGTCCGAAACCTCGTCGACGAGCGCCCCCGCCTCGACAAGCATCAGGGCGCCGGCATCGATGCCGGGGCGAACGTCGCCCGCGCCGATGCGGAAGCAGCGATTGAAGCGCCGGGTGTGCAGCAGCCAGCTTTGCGAGCAGATATTGATGTTCGACGGCGACCAGCCTGACCCGAGCGGGCGGACGCGTCTCTGTGCGACAGCTGCCTGCACAAGCCAGTCCTGCACCGACCTTGCCGCAACCGCGATCTCGTCGCGCCCGCGCTCGGCATCGCCGCTGCGCAGCGCAAAGCGCGTCGCGGCCTCGCAGGTGCCGGTGCCGTGATAATTGGTCCAGCGGCCTTCTTCGCCGAGCGTGACGATCGGCATCAGGCTTCTCCCAGCGGCAAGATGCCGGCATGGGCGCGCCACGCCACAGTGATGGGGCGCAGGAAACCGAGAGTTGCGATCGCGACAAGCATTTGGCGCCGGGTCGCGAAGACCCGGACATCGCAAAGGCCGTGATCGGCTTCGGGCGTAACGAACGGCTGCGCCGCATGGGCGGCGAACCCCCAGCCCTTCGTCGTCACCACCATCGATTCTTCGTCGAGCGGTCGCGGATTGGCGATCGACAGGAAAATATCTGCCTGACCCGCCAGATACTGGCCGAAAAGCAGCGCAAAAGCGAGTGCGGCGAGCGCCCAACCGAGCCACATCATGCCCCAAATCCCTTCGTCTTTTTCCCCGGCCGGTGTTCCGGCTCCGCAACCCGAAGAGCGCGGGCAATTTTTCCTGCCCGTTCGTCACAACTAGCTGTATAGGCGCGCTATGCAAGTCCATCCGTTGATCGAAACCAACGCCGCGCTGGTCGAATTCTGCGACCTCATCCGGAACAGCGATTTCATCGCGGTCGATACCGAGTTCATGCGCGAGAATACGTTCTGGCCAGAGCTTTGCCTGATCCAGGTGGCTGACCGCGACCATGCCGCGGCGATCGATCCGATGGCGCCCGGCATCGACCTCAAGCCCCTGCTCGACCTGCTCGTCGACAATGAGGATATGTTGAAGGTCTTCCATGCCGGCGGGCAGGATGTCGAAATCATCTTTAACCTGACCGGCAAGACGCCGCACCCGATCTTCGACACGCAGATCGGTCAGATGGCGCTCGGCCAGGCCGAGCAGGTCGGCTATTCGAACCTCGTCGAGGCGTGGATCGGGGTGCAGCTCGACAAGGGCGCGCGCTTTACCGACTGGAGCCGGCGTCCGCTCGACAAGCGCCAGATCGACTACGCCGTCGGCGACGTCACGCACCTCGCGAAGATTTTCCCGATGATGCTCGACAAGCTGATCAAGACCGGCCGCGGCCACTGGCTCGACGAGGAAATGGAAAAGCTCGCCGATCCTGCCAATTACAGCGTCGACCCCGACAAGGCGTGGCAGCGGATCAAGATTCCGACGCGCAAGGCCGATGTGCTCGGTCGCCTGCAGGCGCTCGCCGCCTGGCGCGAGCGCGAGGCGCGGAACAAGAATCTGCCGCGCGGCCGCATCGTCAAGGACGAGACGCTCGCCGACCTCGCCGCACATCCGCCGAAGGATCAGGACGGGCTCGGCCGCGTTCGCGGGCTGTCGGCGACCTGGCGGACGAACGATATCGGCAGCAGGCTCATGGACGCGATCGCGAACGCCAAGCCGATGTCGAAGGACGATATGCCCGACCGCGCGCCGCGCGGGCCGGGGCTCGGCAAGGAAGGCACGCTCGTCGCCGACCTCTTGAAGCTGCTGCTCAAGATCCGGGCGCGCGAACTCAATGTCGCGGCGCGGCTGATCGCGCGCAGCGACGATCTCGAAGCGCTTGCCGCCGGCGCGCGCGATGGCATTCAGATGATGCAGGGCTGGCGCTACGACGTGTTCGGTCACGCCGCGCTCGACCTTGTCGAAGGCCGGATGGGCTTTGCCGTCAAGAACGGCAAGCTGGTGATGAGCGAGATCGACGCCGCGACCGCCGCCGCGGTCTAAAGCAGCACGAGTTCGGGCTTGGCATCGAGCGCCTGCGCGAGGACGCGCAGGCGGCGCTCGACCGATTCGCCCGCCAGATGGTGCCAGCCGGCATCGAGCCCGAGTTTGAGCTTGCCGTCGACGAGCGCTATGCCGCTCGCCTTCAGCGGCGCCTCGACCCCGCCCGTCAGGCGCTGCGCGAGGCGGATGGCGAGCCCCCATTGCCGCGCACGCGTCAGCCGTTCTGCCGAAACCAGCGCGCCCATCGCGGGAAATTCGGCATCGGCGCCGCCGAAGCCCGCATAAAGCGCGCGCGCGAGGAGGATGCGGCCGGGAATGTCGATGCTGCGCCAATTGCCATGGAGGCCGATCTCGGTGCCACGCTC
>CBJKNR010000306.1:0-4986 GCA_966417555.1 uncultured Sphingopyxis sp. | reverse complement strand
AGAGCGACTTGCCGACGCTCGCTTCCTTGACGACGAGCGCGTCGACGTCGAGGTTGTGGTTGTTTTCCGCGTTGGCGACGGCGCTGGCGAGAACCTTGCGCACGTCGACGGCCATCGCCTTCTTCGAGAAAGCGAGGACGTTCATCGCGTCTTCGACCTTGCGACCGCGGATCAGCGCGGCGACGAGGTTCAGCTTCTGCGCCGACCCGCGAATCTGCGTGCCGACCGAGAGCGCCTCGTTATCCGCAACGCGGCGGGGGGACTTTTCCTTGCCCATTAGCGTTTGCCCTTCTTGTCAGCCGCGTGGCCGGGGAAGAAGCGCGTCGGCGCGAATTCACCCAGCTTCATGCCGACCATGTCTTCATTGACCGACACCGGCACAAACTTGCGGCCGTTGTAGACGTTGAAGGTCAGCCCGACGAACTGCGGCAGGATGGTGGACCGGCGCGACCAGGTCTTGATCGGGGCAGAGCTGCCGCCGTCCTGGGCCGTTTCGGCTTTCTTGAGGAGATGGAGGTCCACGAACGGACCCTTCCAGACCGAGCGAGCCATGGCTTACCTCTTCTCCTTCGCGTGACGCGACCGGATGATCATCTTGTCGGTCGACTTGTTGTGGCGGGTACGGGCACCCTTGGTCGGCTTGCCCCACGGGGTCACCGGATGACGGCCACCCGAGGTGCGGCCTTCACCACCGCCGTGCGGGTGGTCGACCGGGTTCTTCGCAACGCCGCGAGTCAGCGGACGCTTGCCGAGCCAGCGGTTGCGGCCGGCCTTGCCCAGGTTGGTGTTCTGGTTGTCGGGGTTCGACACCGCACCAACCGTGCCCATGCATTCGCCACGGATGTAACGCTGTTCGCCCGAACCGAGACGCACGATGACGAGACCGCGGTCACGACCGACGACCTGCGCATAGGTGCCAGCCGAACGGGCGATCTGGCCGCCCTTGCCCGGCTTCATCTCGATATTGTGGACGATCGTGCCGACCGGCATCTGCGACAGTTCCATCGCATTGCCCGGCTTCACGTCGGTCTTCTTGCCCGCGACGATCGTGTCGCCGACGCCCAGGCGCTGCGGCGCGAGGATGTAGGCTTGCGTTCCGTCTTCATACTTCACGAGCGCGATGAACGCCGTGCGGTTCGGGTCATATTCCAGACGCTCGACGGTGGCCGGCATGTCCCACTTGCGACGCTTGAAGTCGATGAAGCGGTACTTCTGCTTGTGGCCGCCGGCGATGCCGCGCGAGGTCACATGACCCTTGTTGTTGCGGCCACCGGTCTTGCGCTTGCCTTCGGTCAGCGCCTTGACGGGCTTGCCCTTCCACAGCGACGACTTGTCGACGAGGATCAGGCCGCGCTGCGCGGGGCTGGTCGGATTATAGGATTTAAGTGCCATTTTCTCTGCCTCTTCCTACAATCAGACGCCCGTGGTGACGTCGATCGACTGGCCTTCGGCCAGGCGAACGATCGCCTTCTTCACGTCGCTGCGGGTGTAGGGCTTGCCCTTCCAGCGCTTGGTCTTGCCCTTGGTGACGAGCGTGTTCACGCTGAGCACCTTGACGTCGAACAGCGCCTCGACGGCGGCCTTGATCGCGGGCTTGGTCGCGTCGTCCGCGACCTTGAACACGACGGCGTTGTTTTCGCTGAGCAGCGTCGACTTTTCGGTGATCACCGGAGCGAGGATCACGTCATAGTGACGCGCGTCGATGGTCTTTGCCTTAGCCATTGCAGCGGGCCTCCAGCTTTTCGACCGCCGCGCGGGTCAGGACCAGCGTGTCGGCACGGATGATGTCATAGACGTTGGCACCGATGGCGGGCAGCGCGTCGACACCGATGAGGTTGGCCGAAGCCATTGCGAAGCTTTCGTGCACCGCGTCACCGTCGATGAAGAGCGCACGGTTGCCAAGCTCGAGCTTGCCGAGCTTGCCGGCGAGCGCCTTGGTCTTCGCGTCCTTGAGCTCGAGCGTGTCGAGAACGACGAGCTTGCCGCCCTTCGCCTTGTCGCTGAGCGCCATCTTCAGGCCGAGGGTGCGGATCTTCTTGTTCAGCGAATGGCCGAAGGTGCGGGCACGCGGACCGTGCGCCTTGCCACCGCCGATGAAGATCGGCGCCTTGCGATCGCCGTGACGTGCGGTACCGCCGCCCTTCTGGCGGCCGAACTTCTTGCCGGTGCGCGACACATCGCTGCGTTCGCGGGCGGCGCGAGCCGGACCACGGCGCTTTTCGAGCTGCCAGGCAACAACGCGGTGCAGGATGTCGGCGCGGGCGTCGACGCCGAATACATCGTCATTGAGATCGATGTCGGTGCCGGCCTTGCCGTCGAGGGTCTGAACCTTGACCTTCATGATCAGGACTCCTGTGCGCCGTCGGTGGCCGCGGTGTCGACGACGGTTTCCTCAACCGGCGTTTCGACCGGCGCGTCAGCCGGGGCTTCGTTGGTGTTGGCCGCGCTCTTGATGCCCGCCGGATAGGGGGCCTCGGGGTGACGCGGCAGCTTCACCGCATCGCGGACGAGCAGCCAGCCGCCCTTCGAGCCAGGGACCGAACCCTTGACGAAGAGAAGGCCGCGCTCGACGTCGGTGCGGACGATTTCGAGATTCTGCTGGGTGCGATTGCGCGCGCCCATGTGGCCGGCCATCTTCTTGTTCTTGAAGACGCGGCCCGGATCCTGACGGTTACCGGTCGAACCATGCGCACGGTGGCTGATCGAAACACCGTGAGTCGCGCGCATACCGCCGAAACCCCAGCGCTTCATCGCACCGGCAAAGCCCTTGCCCTGCGTCACGCCCTGGATGTCGACGATCTGGCCGGCGACGAAATGGTCGGCCGACAGTTCGGCGCCCACGTCGAGCGTCGCGTCGTCGGCGACGCGGAATTCGACAAGCTTCGCCTTCGGCTCGACTTCGGCCTTGCCATAGGCGCCACGCTGCGGCTTGGCGACGTTCTTCGCCTTGGCCGAGCCGGCACCCAGTTGAACGGCCACATAGCCGTCGCGGTCTTTATCGCGCACGGAGACGACCTGGCAGCCTTCGAGGCTCAGGACGGTGACGGGCACGTGGCGGCCGTCGTCCTGAAACAGGCGGGTCATCCCCATTTTCTTCGCGATCACGCCAGTACGCATGATCCATACTCCTGAACAGAGGCCGGGCGGACCATTCCGCACGGCTTGCGGGACCCATCGAGACAAAGCCTCGGCGGAACCCTCCCAGCCCGAAATTTCGATGCATCGCCCCGTCCGGGCTGAGGTGCCGCCATCCCGGGGGAGAAGCGGCGAGACGGGGGACGCAGCCCGGTCTGGATGTTTCCGAAGAAACGACCGGCGGTATCCGCCCTATCGTGGCGCAGGCGGCGAACCGTCCTGCCGATAGAGACCCCGGTTTTCACCGGGGCTGCGCTAGCCTTAAGCCAGCTTGATCTCGACGTTCACGCCCGCGGCGAGGTCGAGCTTCATCAGCGCGTCGACCGTCTGCGGGGTGGGCTGCACGATGTCGAGCAGCCGCTTGTGGGTACGCACCTCGAACTGCTCGCGCGACTTCTTGTCGACATGCGGGCCGCGGTTCACGGTGAATTTTTCAATACGCGTCGGAAGAGGGATCGGGCCGCGAATAAGCGCTCCGGTACGACGTGCCGTGTCGGCAATGTCGGTGGTGGCCTGATCGAGCACGCGGTGATCAAAGGCCTTCAGGCGAATGCGAATATTCTGCGTTTCCATGACTGTTCCAGTCGAATCCCGTCTAACGATGCGAAAGAGCCGAAATGGCCTGCTCCGACTTCCGCAGGGAAGCCGGATCGGCCATCAAAAACCTTTAAGCTACGAGCCGCGCGAATCAGTTCCGAATCGCGCGGCTCGCGGCCCTATATTACTTTGTGATCGTCGCGACAACCCCTGCGCCGACCGTGCGGCCGCCTTCGCGAATTGCGAAGCGCAGACCCGGGTCCATGGCGATCGGGGCGATCAGCTTGACCGACAGCTGGACGTTGTCGCCCGGCATGACCATCTCGGTGCCCTCGGGGAGGATGACCTCACCGGTGACGTCGGTGGTGCGGAAGTAGAACTGCGGACGATAGTTCGCGAAGAACGGCGTGTGACGGCCGCCTTCGTCCTTCGACAGGACATACACTTCCGAGGTGAACTCGGTGTGCGGCGTGATCGAGCCGGGCTTCGCCAGAACCTGGCCACGCTCGACTTCCTCACGGCCGACGCCGCGGATCAGCGCACCGATGTTGTCGCCGGCCTGGCCCTGGTCGAGCAGCTTGCGGAACATTTCGACGCCGGTGACGACGGTCTTCTTGGTGTCCTTGATGCCGACGATCTCGACTTCTTCACCAACCTTGACGATGCCGGTTTCGACGCGACCGGTGACGACCGTACCGCGGCCCGAGATCGAGAACACGTCTTCGATCGGCATCAGGAAGGGCTTGTCGAGCGGACGTTCCGGCTGCGGGATCCACGCGTCGACGGCGGCCATCAGCTTCAGGATCGCGTCCTTGCCGATGTTGTCGTCGCGACCTTCGAGGGCGGCGAGCGCCGAACCCGGGATGATCGGAATATTGTCGCCGTCGAAGTCGCGCTTTGACAGTTCTTCGCGGATTTCGAGCTCGACGAGTTCGAGCAGCTCGGGATCGTCCAGCTGGTCGACCTTGTTGAGGAAGACGACCATGGTCGGAACGCCGACCTGCTTCGCGAGCAGGATGTGCTCCTTCGTCTGCGGCATCGGGCCGTCAGCGGCCGACACAACGAGGATCGCGCCGTCCATCTGGGCAGCACCGGTGATCATGTTCTTCACATAGTCGGCGTGGCCCGGGCAGTCGACGTGCGCATAGTGGCGGCCGTCGGTTTCATATTCGACGTGCGCGGTCGAAATGGTGATGCCGCGCTCGCGCTCTTCGGGAGCCTTGTCGATGTTGGCGAAGTCGACGGCGGCGTTGCCCGCGACGTTTTCGGCGAGCACCTTGGTGATCGCGGCGGTCAGCGAGGTCTTGCCATGGT
>CBJKNR010000305.1:0-4992 GCA_966417555.1 uncultured Sphingopyxis sp. | reverse complement strand
ATTCGCCGACGAGCCGGTTGCGGCGCGCGGTGATGCGGAACTGCACCTCCTGGTCGCGCGCGAATTCCGCCTCGAAAGCCCGTTCACGATCGTCGAATGCGCTCATCTTGTCCTCGTCCGAATGAATCTCCCTCCGCAGATAGGTCGGCGGTCCCGGCGGCGCAAGCCGCCTGTGCGCCAGATCACTTCCCTTTCGCTTACGAAGGGTTTAGGGTCGATGGTCAGGGAATGGGTCGTACCGCAGCAATGAAGACTGCGCCTTGCCGGCATCGCGTCGGCACGGCGCCTTTACGCTTGGGTCTGGGGGATAGGTGATGACCGCTCGACGTCCGTATTTTGCGCCGTTCCTGATCGCGCTGGCCTTGTCGGCGCCCGGAACCGCGCTGGCGCATGGCAGCGACCCCACGCTTCGCGACAGTTTCTCGATTGGCGACGAGGGCGGTTCGCTCTGCGAAGTGCAGGCGACGGTCCGCGATGGCGTGGTCAAGGGGATGTTCGAACGCGCCTGGACGATCATCTGTCGCGACACGAGCCAGCCCGTCGGCACGGTTCGCGAATTGCGTGCGACCCCGGCCGAAGCGCGGGCGCGGATCGAACGGGCACGCAGCGGGACGGTGACCTGCGCCGACGATGGAAATTGCACGCTCGGCAACAGCAATCTTGCCTGGACGACACGGATCGAAACCCGGGGCAAGGTCGCCTACGCCGTCGAAGGCTTCGCCGCCTATGACGATGCGCTGGATATCGCGCTGGAATCAATCCGCCAGCACCGCGTTGTCCCCGGCACGATCAAGGTCGCGACGATTTCGGTCGGCAGCAACGACGGTTTCGCGCGCACGCTCGCCGGGACGATCGATGTCGACAAGGCGCTGGCCGAGGGATATCGCCGCAACCACAGCGGCGACTATGCCGAGGCCGCGGAATTTTTCGAGGCGCTGTCGCGCCGCGCACTCGAGGAACAGGCGCCCGCCGACGTCGACCCTACCGAATTCACGCTGAACCGCGCGCTGCAGCGATCGAACCTCGGCGAATTCGCCGAAGCCGAGCGTCTCTTTGCCGAGGTCGAGGCGATCCCGTCCGGCGACCCCGTCCAGCTTCGCCTCCGCCGCAATTTCCGGGCGATCGACGCGCTGAACCAGCGCGACTATGACCGCGCCGCCGCCCTGCTCCAGGCGCCGCTCCCGCCTATGATCAGTGGCGTGACCGTCGCAGGCAATGCGGTAACGCTGACGCCGCAGATCGTCGCGGGTGTGAACAGCGGCGACAACGCTCGCCTTCTCAGCAAGGGCAATGATCGCGAGCGCCTGACCCCCGCAGAACGCGCGCTGATCATCGACGCGCAGGCCGTCCACCTGCTCGGCACCGTGGAGCGGCTGCGCGGCAATGCCGAAGCGGCAAAGACAGCGCAGCGCAAGGGGTTGGCCGACGCCGTTGCGGTCCGCGAGGGCCGCGTCACGTCGATCATCCGCCTGCGCTCGCAAATGCTGGGCGAACTGGCGCTCGCAGAGGAGGCCAGCGGCGACAATGGCGCCGCCGACGCGCGCTTCCTTGAATCGGTAAACCTGCTCGCGGTCGAATATCCCGAAACCAATGCCCTCGCCTCGGCGCGCGCGCGCTATGCCGCCTTCCTCACCCGTCACGGGCAGGAGGACAAGGCGATCGGCATCTATCGCGACGTGGTGACTGCGCTGGCGGGGTCGCAGCGTTCGGCCGCTGGTATGGCGAACATCATGGCGCCTTATTACCGCCTGCTCGCCGCCCGTTCGGCGAGCGATCCCAGGGCAATCGAGGATTTCTTCGTCGCGAGCCAGCTCCAGATCCGCCCGGGCGTCGCCGACACGCAGGCCGTTCTGGCGCGCGAATTGTCGAGCGGCAGCGATGACGGCGCGCGGCTGTTCCGCCAGGCGACGACGCTCAATCGCGACATCGAACGCGCGCGGATCGAGGATGCCCGTCTCGCCCAGCTTCCCGAATCGCCCGAAGTCAATGCGCTGCGCGCCGACATCGGGACGCAGCTCGACAATCTGGCCTTTCAGCAGTCGGAAACCCTCGTCCGGCTGTCGGCCTTTCCGCAATATCGCGCTGTCGCGCCGGGCAAGCTCGACCTTGCCGAGCTGCAACAGGTGTTGCGCCCCGGCGAAGCCTATCTGAAGATGCTCGTCGTCGGCGAGGGCGTCTATGCGATGCTGATCGAGCAGGGCGGCGCACAGCTCTGGAAATCGGAGATCGGCGCATCGGCGCTCGATACCGCAGTCGATACGATCCGTTCGTCCATCTCGATCGTCGAAAACGGCCGCCGCGTCACCTATCCCTTTGACGCCGCGACGTCGTACAAGCTCTATGGCCAGCTGTTCGGCCCCGTTGCGGCGCGGTTGCCGGCGGTGCCGCACCTGATCTTCGAGCCCGACGGCGCGATGCTGCGGCTGCCGATCAATCTGCTGATCACCGCCGATACCGGCCTCGCCGCCTATGAGCAGCGCCTGCTCGACCCCGGGGCCGATCCGTTCGACATGCGCAGGATCGCCTGGCTGGGCCGCACGACACGCCCGAGCACCGCGGTCTCGACATTGGGCTTCCGAAACGCGCGCCAGGCCGCGCCCTCGAAGGCCGCAAACCAATATTTCGGCCTTGGCGAGAATCTGCCCGTCAGCGGACGCCTCTCCTCGCTCGGCACGCGCGGCGCGGCGTCCGGAGGCGTTGATGGCGATTGCCTGTGGGATGTGTCGCAATGGGCGCGCCCGATTTCGGCCGACGAGCTGGTGAGCGCGCGCAATGCGATGGGCCGCGACGCCGCGACGCTGCTGACCGGAGGCGCGTTCACCGACACCGCGGTGAAGGCGCGCGCCGACCTCGCCGATTATCGCATCATCCATTTCGCAACGCACGGCCTCGTCACCGCGCCGCGCCGCGCCTGCCCCGCACGCCCGGCGCTCGTCACCTCGTTCGGCGGCGCGGATTCGGACGGACTGCTGACCTTCCAGGAAATCTTCGATCTCAGGATCGACGCCGATCTCGTCATCCTCTCCGCCTGCGACACCGCCGGCGCGGCCAGCGTCGCGGCGACGCGCGAGGCGGGGCTTTCGGGCGGCGGCGGCGCACTCGACGGGCTGGTCCGCAGCTTCATCGGCGCCGGCGGCCGTTCGGTGATCGCGAGCCACTGGCCGGCACCCGACGATTTCGATGCGACCAAGCGGCTGATCGGCGGCCTGTTCGGGGCCCGCGAGGGTACAAGCGTCGCCGATGCCTTGTGGGCGACGCAGATGCGCCTGATGGACGACCAGCAGACCTCGCATCCCTATTATTGGGCGGGCTTCGCGATCATCGGCGACGGCGGGCAGGCGCTGCTGCACAGCGGCGGCGCGACCGCGCGGAACGGAGAGGCTGCCGGCCGCGCCGCCCGCTGACCCGATGAACGCGCCCGAAACCGTCCTCCCCGCCGCGGCCGTGTCCGCGCCCGAGCGCCAGCATACGGGCGTGCCGCTGCGCAAGCGCGCTCGCCAACTGGTGACGCAGCTCGGCCCGTCGCGGATGGCGGCGACGCTGGCTTTCCTGCTCGTCGCGATTCTGATTGCGCGCTTCAGCTGGCAGATGCCGCTGATCGATGCCGCCGAACGCGCGCTATACGACGCGCGCGCGACGCTGATGGCGCCGAAGGTCGAACAGGACAAGCGGATCGTCCTCGTCACCTATAATGACGAAACGCTGTTCAACACGGGTATCCGGTCGCCGCTCGACCGCACCCTGCTCGCGAAGGCGCTCGGTAATCTCGACCAGATGGGGGCAAAGGCGATCGGCATCGATATCGCGTTCGATTCGCCGCGCCCCGACGACGATGTGCTGAAGGCGCAGCTCCGCGCGATGCAGACGCCAACCTGGCTCGCCTACGCCGAACAGGCGAGCAATCCGAACACGATCTTTTACGAACAGCAGAAGTTCCTCGAAGCCTTCATCGCCGATGTGACGACCGCGAAGACGAAGCCGACGAGCGTCCTGTTCCACACCGACGACGACAGCGTGATCCGCAACTGGCCCGGCCGGCCGAAAAACCTGCCGCCGCTGATGGCCAATGCTCTCGCCCCGGTGGATCCTGCCCATGCCGATTTCCGGGGCAATATCCGCTTCCTCGTCCCTGCACGGGCAGCCGCGGGGCAGGAAGAGCCGGTCTTCGCCAATATTCCGATCGATACATTCGCGCTGCCGATGGACGCCGACATGCGCGCCGGATTTTCGGAGCTGGTGAAAGGGCGCTATGTCCTGATCGGTGGCGACATCATCGGCAATGACCAGTTCAACACGCCGCTGAGCCGCTTTCCCGACGCGATTACCGGGCAGCATGAAACGATGATCGGGCTCGAGGTCCATGCGCATATGCTCGCGCAGCAGCTCGATGGCGCCTGGTCGCGCCCGATTACGGCGCCCGCATTATGGGCGCTCGCCGTTCTGATCGTGTTCGCCGGCGGCCTCACCAGCCTTATCGATCTGCGCGCGCGCTGGGTCGCGCTCGCCTTCCTCGGGCAAATGGCGTTTTTTGTCGCCTTTCCCTTCTGGTTGCAGGGGCACGGCGTCGATACGACGACGCTTCCGACTTTCGGCTGGGCGGCCGGGTGGCTGTTCGGCTATGCCGCAGTCGGCACCGCTGCACGGACGATCGGGGCCCGCCAGCGGGCCTTCGCGCAGTCGGCGCTCGGCAAATATCTGCCCGCCGATGTCGCCGAACAGATTTTGCGCGACCCCGACCAGCTCTCGCTGCACGGCGAGCGACGCAATATCTTCTGCGTCTTCACCGATCTCGAAGGCTTTACCAGGCTCAGCCATGCGGTGACGCCCGAAACCGTCGCGCGATTGCTCAACGAATATCTCGACCGTTTGTCGGATATCGTGCTCGCGCATGGCGGCACGATCGACAAATTCGTCGGCGACGCAGTGGTCGCCTTTTGGGGCGCGCCGCTCAGCCGTCCCGACGGTGGCCCGCGGGCCGCCGCCGCCGCGCTC
>CBJKNR010000304.1:0-5062 GCA_966417555.1 uncultured Sphingopyxis sp. | reverse complement strand
GGAAAGAGGAGAGACAAAGAGGATGGGGCGCTCCTCCCACGGGGGAGGAAAGACGCAGACGACAGCGGCGACCTTCACTCCCGGGCAAGCGGCCGCGACATTTTCGATATCGATCGAGCTAACCCACTCGCCGCCCGACTTGATCACATCCTTCTTGCGGTCCGTGATGCGCATGAAGCCGTTGGCATCGACGGTCGCGATGTCGCCGGTGTCGAACCAGCCGTCAGCATCGAGCGCGGTCTTCTCCTGGCGAAAATAGCGTTCGATCACCCACGGGCCTCGCACCATCACCGCGCCGGCGCTGACGCCGTCATGCGGCAGTTCCCCACCATCATCGTCGACGATCTTGAGCTCGACTCCAAACTGGAGCCGCCCCTGACGGGTCCAGATGATGTCGTTCATCGCCGGCTCGCCCTGCGCGGCGATTTTCGGTGTCGGCGTCGCCAGCACACCCAAGGGAGACATTTCGGTCATTCCCCAGATTTGCCGGACCTTGACGCCATAACGGGTTTCGAACGTCTCGGCCATTGCGCGCGGGACCGCCGATCCCCCGATCACGACCCGCTCGAGCGTCCCGCTGTCTTCCCCGGTGCGCGCCAGATGGTCGAGGTACATGGTCCAGATGGTCGGCACGCCGCCCGAAAAGGTGACGCCTTCCGACTTGATCAGCGCCTGCAGGCTCGCCCCATCGAACTTGTCGCAGGGAAGCACGAACTTGGCGCCGTTGATTGCGCCCGCGAATGGAAGCCCCCATGCGGTGGCATGATAGAGCGACTGGCACGGCATGATGACGTCGAACGCGGAAAAACCGAGCGCGCCTGAGAGACCGGCGACGAGCGCGTGGAGAACCACCGACCGGTGCGAATAGAGCACGCCCTTCGGATCCCCCGTCGTCCCCGACGTATAGCAGAGGAATGCGCCGCTATTTTCATCGAGCTTCGGCCAGTCGATCTCCTCCGCATAGTCGGCGATCCGGCGGTCATAATCATCGCCCGTCAGCATGACGAAATGCTCGACCGTGCGAAGCGCGGGCTTCAGCCGTTCGACGATGTCGTGAAGATTGAGGTCGTAAAGAAGCACCCGGCTTTCGGCATGATTGATCGTGTATGCGATATGTTCGTCGGGTAACCGGGGATTGGCGGTGTGGAGGACATAGCCCATGCCGGGCACGGCGAAGAAAAGCTCGAAATGGCGATGATTGTTCCAGGCGAGCGAACTGACCCGGTCACCGGGTGCAAGGCTGAGGCCTCTGAGCCATTGCGCACCCGACGCCGCACGCGCAGCGGCCCCCGCATAATCATATCGGAACAGCGCGCCGTCGCAGTCCTTGGATACGATCTCGCGATCTCCGTGCGCGCGCGCCGCGAAGCTCAGGATTTGCGACACGTTTAACGGAGTGTCCTGCATCAAACCCGGAATCGTCATAGCATCTCCCAGAACGCCTTCTTTGAAGCCGCATCCTTTACTTCGGGCGGGCGGATTTCAGCATTGTTTCCAGTCGCCCAAAGACCACGTCGGTCGCTTCGGCCGCCGCAGGCACGATCCCTGCGAAATGGACAAAGCCGTGCGTGAGGTTGCCGAATTCCACGAGGTCGACCGTTACGCCAGCCTCGCTAACCGCTTCAATCGTCGCCATCCTGAAGATTCCGGCATTCACGACGACGGCGTCGAGTTTGCCGAAGCTGTCGACGGCTGTCGATACCGCCGCGCGGATATCCTCCGCGTCGCCGCCGTCGGCCTTGATCGCTTTCGCCCGGCCGCCGCGGTCAATAACCTTTTCTTCGATTTCATGTGCGGCGGCTTCGCTCGATATATAGGTGAAGGCCACGGCATAGCCTTCGCGCGCAAACCGCTCGACAATAGCTGCCCCGTCCCGCGCGATCCGCCGAAGACCAGCGCCACTTTTCCACCATCAATGTTCATCGCAATTTCCTTTTCCTGAATGATTGTCCCGTCACGGTCGCGCAGCTTGGCGGCGTCAGGGAATGAGGAGCAGCTTGCCGGTGCTCCGACGGCTTTCCATGTCGGCATGCGCGCGCGCTGCATCGGCAAGCGGATAGTCACCGCCTATTTCGATGCGCAGCCTTCCTTCGATCACCCATTGGAACAATTGCGCCGATCGCTCGCGGAGCAAATCGGGCGTGGGGATATGGTCGGAAAAGACGGCATAGCCGAGCTTGATGCTCTTCGGCAGGCTCATGATATCGATCGGCCCCGGGCCGCCGAGCACCGGCCCGAACCAGCAGAATGTCCCCGAGCGTCGCAGCGATGCGATCGAGCCTGCGAATGTCGCGGGGCCCGATCCATCGAAAACGACGTTAACCCCCTCGCCGTTCGTCAGCGCGAGAACCTGATCGGCAAAATCACCCTCGGCATCGACGATGATATGATCGGCGCCGACACTGCGCGCGACCTCGGCCTTTGCGGCGCTCGACACGCGCCCGATCACCGTGCCGCCGCGCAGCTTGACGATCTGCGTCAGCAGCAGGCCGAGGCCGCCAGCGGCGGCATGGACAAGCGCGACATCGCCCCGCTGCACCGGATAGAAGTCGGTCGCGAAATGACTGGCGGTCAGGCCCTGCATCATGATCGCTGCCGCAGTGCGGTCGTCGATCGCGCCGGGAACCGGAACCAGCGCGCCCTCCGGCACCTCGACCTGCTTTGCATAGCTTCCGGGCGCATAGACCCATGCGACACGGTCGCCGATCGTGAAGTCCGTGACACCGTCACCGAACGCGATCACCCGGCCCGCGCCTTCGACCCCGATTATTTTCGGCTCCGGAACATCGGTCCACGCCATCCCGCGGCGCACTCCAATATCCATGAAATTGACGCCTGCAGCAGCGATTTCGACGACCACCTTCCCGGGACCCGGCTTGGGTTCCAAGACGTCGATCAGACCAAGATCGCCATCGGGTGACATCATTGCAATTGCTTTCATCTCAACTTCCTTATTGAATGATCGTTCCATAATTAATCAAAAAAAGGGGTCATTGCAGCGCGCGAAGCGTCAGCTCCCCGAGACCGGCCAGATGTTCGGGGCTTGCTCCGCCGCGTGCGGCAATCCTTATTCCCGCAAAACTCGCAACGAACCACGTCGCGATCACATCGGGATCGAGGTCAGCGGCGATATCGCCCTCGACCTGCGCCGCCTCCACCTGCGCAACGATCGCAGCCCGCAGCGAACGGTCGGCCGCTGTTCGGATTTCGTTGAGCGCGGGCCATGTCGTTCCGAGTTCAGCAATCGAATTGACACCCAGACAAGGCGTTTTCGCTTCGCGAACCACCCGCTCGACCATGGCGACAATCCCTTCGATCGCGCGGTTGCCGGTTCGAAGTGCTTTCTGGTGCGCGTGCGTTTCCCCGATCGCATAGCGGCGCACGGCTGCGCTGTAGAGACCCGCTTTGTCGCCAAAGCTGTTATAAAGGCTTTGACGACCGATCCCCATCGCATCGACGAGCATCTGGGCGGATGTGCCTTCATAGCCATGTTCGCGGAACATCCCGATCGCAGCATCGAGTGCGACATCATCGTCAAAGCTCTTCGGTCTCGCCATGTTTCGCACATAGCTATTATGGAACGACTGTTCAATAACCATTTTCGGCACCCGCCATCCTATGCCGACGGCATTTTCTCGATGCGATCCTGCCACGCACGAGCCCCTTGCCGACGAGCAAGCGACACCGCGTCGTGCATCAATTTCTCGCTCACGGCGAAATCGCTGTCGATCCGACGGGCCAGTTCCGCCTTGATCCGCAAAAGTTCGGGCATGGCGAAGAGTTCACCCAACCCCTCGCAGCGGGAGATTGTGACCTCGACGAGATTCTGCGCGTCTTGAAGCCGCTCGCTGCGCAGCCAACCCCATAGCAGCATGAGCGTGAAGGGCGTTCCGAGCAGCTCGTATCGCGCGGCACGCAGGCCGGAGATGCTTTTCTCAAGGACGGCCAAAGCGCCTGCATCGAGGCTGCGCTCGAAATCGAGCGCGCCGCGAAACCCCTCAGCCGCGGCACTATAAGGTGCCAGCGCACTGGCCTCCGCGCGTACGGAAAGAGCATCCACAACTTCCTCCGCCGTCTCGATATCGCCGCTCCATAGATGGATGATGGCTGCCCACACCAGCGCGATGCATTGTGTAATACCATGATCAAGCTGTGCGGTCTCACGAACCGTCTGACGGGCCAGAAGATTCGCTTGCTCCGTTTCGCCCGCAAGCCAGAGCGTAAAAGCGAGCGCGATGCCGGTCCGGCTGCGGTTGTCGAAACCATAGCGGATCGTCCGGTTCCGCAGCGTCGGCCCACTCTTCGCCATGGCCTGTTCGAGTAATTCGCGCGCGCACGTCAGATCGCCCGCGAGATAGTGCGAGATTCCTGACAGGGAAAAAGCGATGCCGAACGCCTCGTCATCGCCAATTGGCGCAGAGATTTCGACTGCGCGCGCAGCTTGCGACCGAGCGGTCGCATAGTCGCCAAGCCGCTTGTTGAAAATGTGCAGGCGGGCGAGCATCCGCAGCTGGCTCCAGCCGTCTTCGAGCTGCGTTGCAAGTTCGAGTGCGCGGCCCAGCGCATCGCCCGCAGCCGAACCATTGCCCTGCGTAAACATCAGCGCTGTTCCCAGCGCGCCTTGAAGTTCCAGCTCGACCTCGGGCGCGATCCCGCTGCCGGTCTTTCCGGTCGCGGCCTTCGCTTCGGCAAGCGCCCGGGCGCACCAGCGCTGGCACTCGATCAGATGCGAGAGATTGAGGAATACCGGCGCGCTCGCCGCGGCGAGGCGTACGCCGGTTTTCGGGTCGCTATCGTCGCCGAAACTGAAGTCCAGCGCGCTACGGATATTGCCGAGTTGCTGGCGGAGCGGCCCGGTGTCTTCGAGCGCACTCTCGTCATGGCCAGCGATCGCCTCAAGTTCACCAAGATAGTAGCTCGCATGCCGGCGCGCCGTGATCGAGGTCGCGGGCTGCCGTGGCTGCGTGGGGACCCGCGGCGGCCGCGCCGCCGCGCGCGCCGCCGTGGGGGGCGCGGCGTGAGCGCCGTCGCGACCGCCGCCTCGGGCCTGCGCCGCCGCGCC
>CBJKNR010000303.1:0-5108 GCA_966417555.1 uncultured Sphingopyxis sp. | reverse complement strand
ATTCTTGAGGAGCCAGCGCTTGTCCGGCCCGCCATGGCCAATCAGCCGGAGATTATTGGCGAGGCGCTCATATTGTTCGCTTTCATCGAGGTTCCGATACCATGTGTCATATTCGGGAACATCCCAGAGCGAGCAAAACATATTGTTCGCGAATGTTTGCGCGAGCAGGAAGATCGACTCTTCGGCATCGTCGACTGCCATATTATGGTCGTCCTTGATCGCGGGAGCATTGGCGATCTGCTCGTCGAGGTAGCCCGCGATCGCGCGATACTCGGGAACCCTGATCCATTCGGAGCGTGGCGGGCGCGGCATCGGTGTGTGGGCAAGCCAATATTCGGGCGCCTGAAATTGCGGGTCCATCGCCAGGAGCTTGTGCAAGGCGGTGGTCCCCGAGCGGACGAGACCGGCAATGATGATCGGCTGCCGGATCCGCGCAGACAGGCATTCCGGGTGCCGCTTCCAGCCCTCCTCGGCGTAGAGCCGCGCGTCAAGGAATGAGCCCACTTTGCGCGTTGTACGGCCGATCGTCTCGGTGAGGCCCAGGCGGTCGAGGTCGGTCAGGACGCGGCGAAAGCCCTCTTCCCACCCGTGGCCGAAATCATGGAAGCCGGTACGCTTGCGGGCGTCGGCCAGAAAGGTATCATGCGCCGCTACAAATCCTGTCTCGCGGACCACCTGTTCGGCGGCGTTCGCTTCGATCACAGCCATGGCATCACCTGAACCTTCGTATCCTCGTTCGGGCCTCGCAAACGCTCGATCGCTGCGGGCAGGGCGTCGAGGCTGACCCGATCGGTGATCATAAGGCGTGGTTCGACATGCCCCGCAGACAATGTGTCGGCGACATGCTGCAATTCTCGCAGCGTGAAATGCATCGAGAAATGCAGACTGACCTGCTTGAAGGTGAGCGCCGACGGAACGACCGGGTCGGGCGCGGTGCAGAACCCCAGCGAAACGACCCGGCCATTGGTGCGCGCCAGCTTTACCCCGAGGCCAAGCTGGCCCGGGACGCCGACGCATTCATAGACGACGTCGGCGCCGCCGCCAAGCGCGTCGCGGATCCGTTCTACTTCGTCGTCACCTGACACGACAAACTCGTCCGCGCCCATGGCAAGCGCCAGATCGGCGCGCCTGAGCGATCGCGAAACCGCCACGATCCTGCCTGCTCCCATGCGGCGCGCCCAGAAGATGGCGGCCAACGCAACGGCACCGGCGCCCAATACCACCACGCGCGCACCTGGCTGCAACCGGCCCATTGCGACACCGTGAAGCCCCACGGCCAGCGGCTCGCAAAGCGCACCATCTTCCATCGACAGCGCTTCGGGCAGCACTATGGTGCTCGATGCCGCGACCCGGCAATATTCGGCATAGCCTCCCGACATCCCCCGCATGCTCGGGCAAAGGATCGGGTGGCCCGCGACGCAGGCTTCGCAGTGTCCGCAGCCCGTGCAGGGTATGGCGGTAACGCGCTGCCCGACCTTGAAACCTTCGACGCCCTTGCCCAGTTCGACGATTTCTCCCGAATATTCATGACCGATCACCGAGCCGGCTGGGAAGGTGATGCCGCCGTGTCCGGAGGTCATATGCAGGTCGCTCCCGCATACGCCGCAGCGCTCGACCTTGATGACCATCTCGCCCTCGCCGGGCACGGGGTCCGGCCTCGCCTCAATATCAAATGGCTCGCCGATTGTGTTGAACACAGCTGCGCGCATGACTGCTCTCCTGATTGGATCCGGCCCCTTTTTGCGGCGGCCGGGGGGTTGCGACAAGCCGGAACGGCGATCGCGCGGGCCCTGAGCATGGATGTGATCCTTGTTCCAGGGGGCACGACTGCCCTTCGCACCGTCGCCGCGCGGCGTTAGGCTTCCCCTATCGCACGTCAATGGCGGCACGGAATAGCGATGCCGCCAGGCTCAGTAGGAGGCAGCCCTTGCGCCATATCCTCGTTGTCGGGGGGGCCGGACTGATCGGCGCGGCAACGGCGCTGCACCTGGCCGATCTGGGGCATCACGTAACGATAGCGGGCCGCAGGTCACCGCGTTCGCCGCTATTGGCCGGGTTCGATTTTCTTCCGGGAAGCTACCTGTCACCCGAGTGGGACGGGAACTGTCTCGGCCTATTCGACACGCTGGTCTTCGCAGCTGGCAATGATCTGCGGCAAATGCCCGCAGGCGCCGACGAGCGCGCCTATTTCCGCGCCGCGAACAGCGAAGGCATTCCGGCCTTTTTCAATCGCGCGCGGGCTGCAGGGATCGGCACGGCGGTCTATGTAGGGAGCTATTATCCGCTCGTCTTGCCGCCTGATCGCGTCGAGGCGTCCGGTTATCTGGTATCGCGCCGCGATGCCGACGAGCGGGTGCGGGCGCTCGCCGCGCCCGGTTTTCGTGTCTGCACCCTGCAATCGCCGTTCACGGTCGGGCATGTTGCCGGGGTGGCGGCCGGCCAGCCCGAGCGCATCCTCTCCTATTGCATGCGACGCCTTGAGCCCGAGGGACCCCGATTCGCGCCGCCGGGCGGCGCGGACTTCATGTCGACGCGATCTTTCGCGGCGGCCGTGGCCGGAGCGATCGAACGAGGCGAAGCGGGCCGCTCCTATCTGATGGGCGACTGCAACTGGTCTTACGTCGAATATTTCAACCGCTTTCTGAAGGCGCTCGGCAGCGCCGAGCGTGCCATCGCCGCCGACGTGCCGAATCCCGCCATGCCCGATATCTCGCTCTATGGCGGGCGATGCGAAACCATCGCCTACACTCCAGACCCCGACACGTTCGACCGTCTCGGAGCCCTGCGCGGTGACGCCGGGCGCGCGATCGAGGAACTCGTGTTGCATCACGCCGGGTCTCTGGCCGGCTGCTAGGCTAAACGCCGACCGGCCCGGGCTGAGCCATTCCGGTCTGGCATGGCCGAGCGCCGGAAGGTTCGCCTTGTTTCAAGCCGAACCCCGAATCCGGTTTCGCGGAACGGACGCGAACATCGCCTTGCCGCCTTCGTCGAGCCGGATATATTCGGACCATAGTCCCAGAGCGGGGCGGGTATCGAAATAGCTGTAGTCTAGAACACCCGGAACCGACCCCACAATGCCCTCGGCATGGCCGAGCGCAGTGCTCCGGTCGAGCGTCGCCTGATGGTCGTCCACGAGATAGCCCAGATGGTGCAGGACGATCGGGCCATCGGTGTCGGGCAGGAAATCGCTGTATATGGTCGTCGCCGTGGTGACCGGCTGGATGATCTCGATCATTACGTCGTCGATATAGGCGAGAGCGATACGCGCGGTCACGTCCGACTGCGGCATGTCCATGATCTTGAACGTAGTGGGTCCGAAGCTTTCCTGGAAAGCCGACACTGCCGCATCGAGGGTGCGCGTGACATAACCGAGCTGGAAAAACCCGCCGAAAAGGTGGGGGGCGGTTAGACTGGCCATCAATTATCTCCCATCCGCCTGCAGGATCGGCAGGCAGCGTAAAGCCTATCGGGGTTCGTTGCGAAATTCGACGTCGCCCGGACACCATCAGGAGCGTGATAATCTTGCGAGGCTGGGGAATGGAGGGGATAATTGCTTGATCGAACCTGGGCTCTTTCCTGTAAGGTCGGCCGATAAGGGAAAGGAAAGATAATGTCGCCTACCGAAATTGCGCTCGCGGAAAAACCCGCTCATGTGCCCGCGGACTTGGTCGTGGACTGGAATTTCTATCAGCCTGCCGCGGGTGACGCCGGACCGCATGCCGCACTGAAGCGCTTGCACGACGGGCCCGACATCGTGTGGACCCCAAGAAACGGCGGGCACTGGATCGTTACCCGTGCCGCCGACATCGAATTCATCCAGAAGAATCACGATCCCTTTTCGATGCAGAGCATCTCCTTGCCCGCCGATGCGCGTCCGCGCATCTTGCCGATCGAGTTCGACCCGCCGCAGCACGCCCAGTATCGCACTATCATCAATCAGTTTTTTACGCCGAGTGCGGTGAAGGACCTCCAGGCCGAGGCACGGGTATTGGCGATCGATCTGATCGACGGCTTCAAGAAGGACGGTCGTTGCGAATTCAGTCAGGCGTTTGCGCAGCAATTGCCGATCCGCGTGTTCATGAAGATGGTCAATCAGCCTCTCGACGACATCGACTATCTGCTCGGCATCACCGAAAAGACCGTCCGACCGCGCAATCCGGAGGACCGGGTAAATGCCCATCTGGCAATGCGACAGTATCTCGGCGGGGTGATCGAGGAACGCCGCCGTAAACCGGGGACGGATTTGTTGAGCGCCGTGGTCGACGCGAAAATCGCTGGAGAGCCGATATCGGACGAAAATCTGCTCGGTATGCTGACAACCATCATGTTCGGCGGACTGGACACGGTTGCGTCGACGCTCGGCTTCGCAGCCAAATATCTGGCAGACAATCCTGCCAGGCGTCATGCGCTGATCGATAATCCGGGCCTGATCCACAATGCAGCCGATGAACTGCTGCGTCTGTTCGCCCCGTCATCGACCGCGCGGCTCCTGACGCGCGACTTCCAACTCGGCGGAGTGGATTTCAAGGCTGGCGACCGGGTGTATGTCCGCACCCTGCTGCACGGGCTCGATGAACGCAAATTCGCCGATCCGCTCGACGCCGACTGGGAACGTCCTGCGCTCGAGCGCAACTATGCGTCGTTCGGTAACGGTCCGCATCGCTGCCCGGGCGCGACACTCGCCCGTAGCGAACTTCGCATTTTCCTCGAGGAATGGTTGAAGCGCATCCCCGATTTCGACGTGGCGTCGGGCGAAGCCCCGGTTTACGCCTATGGGATGGTCTCCGCGATCGTGAAGCTGCCGCTGGTCTGGGATCCCGACACCGTCAAGTAACGCCGAAGGGTTCCGGATGATAGCGGCGGGTGATCGCCGCGCGGCGCCGAGGAGAGTGCGAAACATGGCATTGGGCGAGGGGGCCGTCGCGGTGGTGACCGGCGCGGCATCGGGCATCGGCATGGGTATCCGCGAGGCGCTGACCGCGCGCGGGGTGCGGGTTATCGGCGTCGATCGGCAGGAGGCCGACATTTGCGCCGATCTGGGAACGGATGACGGGCGCGAACGGATGATCCGTGCGGTGGGCGAGGCGGCCCCATCGGGCCTCGATCTG
>CBJKNR010000302.1:0-5111 GCA_966417555.1 uncultured Sphingopyxis sp. | reverse complement strand
CTTCATCGAGAAATTCATCCTCAATCCGCGCCATATCGAGATCCAGATCCTCGGCGACCAGCATGGCAACACGCTCTATCTCAATGAGCGCGAATGCTCGATCCAGCGCCGCCACCAGAAGGTTGTCGAAGAAGCCCCATCTCCCTTCGTCTCGCCGTCGATGCGCAAGGCGATGGGCGAGCAGTGCGTCGCGCTCGCCAAGGCCGTCGGCTATTACAGCGCGGGCACGGTCGAGCTGATCGTGTCGGGCGCCGATCCGACGGGCGAGAGCTTCTATTTCCTCGAAATGAACACGCGGCTGCAGGTCGAGCATCCGGTGACCGAGGCGATCACCGGCATCGACCTCGTCGAGCAGATGATCCGCGTTGCCGCGGGCGAGAAGCTCGAAATCACGCAGGATGATGTGAAGATCGACGGCTGGGCGATCGAGAACCGCGTCTATGCCGAGGACCCCTACCGCGGCTTCCTGCCCTCGACCGGACGGCTCGTGCGCTATCGCACCCCCGTTCCGGCGTGGGAAGGTGACGAGCGCGGTGTCGATGGCGTGCGCGTCGATGCGGGGGTCGAGGAAGGCGGCGAGGTGTCGATCTTCTACGACCCGATGATCGCCAAGCTGATCACCTGGGCCCCGACGCGCGGCGAGGCCGCCGACCTGCAGGTCGCGGCGCTCGACCGTTTCGAACTCGAAGGGCTCGGCCACAATATCGATTTCGTCTCGGCGATCATGCAGCATCCGCGGTTCCGCTCGGGCGAGCTGACGACGGGCTTCATCGCCGAGGAATATCCCGAGGGCTTCCACGGCGCGCCGACCGATGCGAAGGTGGTGCGCGCGCTCGCGGCGATCGCCGGCTTTATGGCGAGCGCCGAGGCCGACCGCGCGCGGCGCACCGACGGCCAGCTCGGCGACCGGCTCGAACCGCCCGCGAAGTGGCAGGTGTCGATCGACGGGGCGCCGCATAAGGTCAAGGTGGGCGAGAAGCATATCAAGGTCGAGGGCGACAAGATCGACATCGCGCTCGAATATACGCCTGGCGACCGGCTGGTGATTGCCGAGATCGACGAGGCGGAGCTTGCGGTAAAGGTCGCGAAGACGCGCACCGGCTGGAAAATGACGACGCGTGGGCACATCCACGACGTGCGCGTGCTGCCTTGGCATATCGCGTCGCTCGCGGGCCATATGATCGAAAAGATCCCGCCCGACCTCTCGAAATTCCTCATCTGCCCGATGCCGGGCCTGCTCGTGACGCTGCACGTCGGCGAGGGCGACAAGGTCGAGGCCGGCCAGCCGCTCGCGACGGTCGAGGCGATGAAGATGGAGAATATCCTGCGCGCCGAAAAGGCGGGGACGGTGAAGACGGTCAACGCGGCGCAGGGCGACAGCCTCGCGGTCGATGCCGTGATTTTGGAGATGGAGTAGTTCCCACGAAAAAAGCGGTGTGTTCCCGCGAAGGCGGGAGCCCATCTTCCGTTGGCGCCACATAGAACCGGCAGAAGATGGGTCCCCGCCTTCGCGGGGACACACGAAAGGAAGTTATTGTGCATCTGAATCACGACCGTGACGCCCCCGCCGCCGATCCGATCACCTTCGACGATTTCCTCCGCGTCGACATCCGCATCGGCACGATCGTCGAGGCTGAGCCCTTTCCCGAAGCGCGCAAGCCCGCGTTCAAGCTGAAGATCGACTTTGGCCCGGCAATCGGAGTGAAGAAAAGTAGCGCGCAGATCGTCGACCGCTATGCGCTGGAGGAACTTGCGGGGCGGCAGGTCGCTGCCGTCGTCAACTTCCCGCCGCGCCAGATCGGCAAGTTCATGTCCGAGGTACTGACGTTGGGCTTCGCCGATGCGGAGGGCGCGGTGATCCTCTTCGCGCCCGATCAAAAGGTGCCGGACGGCTCGCGCCTTTTCTGAAACGTGGGTTATTGCGAGCGTAGCGAAGCAATCCAGAGTAGCGTACACCGCTCTGGATTGCTTCGCTACGCTCGCAATGACGGCGAACGAGGAAGCTTGGGGGAGGGGGCCGATGACTTTACCGGTTACTGCGTTCGTTGCCGCGGTGTGCGCTTTGCTGCTGCTCGTCACTGCTATCGATACGGTGCGCCAGCGGCTCCGCCTGAAGGCCGCATTTGGCGATCATGGCGACGCCAAGTTGATCAGCGCGAGCCGCGCGCACGGCAATCTTGCCGAATATGCACCGATCACGATCATCCTCCTCGGGCTACTCGAAACGGCACGCGCCAATCATATGGCGCTGATGATAATCGGCGCGGTCTTCCTGATCGGCCGCGTGGCGCATGTGATCGGGCTCTACACGCCGTCGGAACCGGGCCAGGCGCCGCTCGGGCGTCAGGTCGGTGTTGCGGCGACCTTCGCTACGCTGCTCGCGCTCGGCCTTTGGACGCTCTGGATTCTCGTGACGCGGAACCTCTAGCCGATCAGCGCCACCGCGCGAATCCAGCCCGCGCTCGCGCGTTCGATCTTCACCGGAAAGCAGCTGAAGGTGAAACCCGACGCCGGTATCGCCGCGCGATTGGTCAGCTTCTCGATCTGGTAATAGGGCCGGATACGCCCGGCCTTGTGGCCTTCCCAGATGATTGACGGATCGCGTGTTTCGGCCCAGCGCTTTGCGGTGTGGCTGAACGGCGCGTCCCAACTCCACGCGTCGGTACCGACGACCTGCACGCCACGCTCCGTCAGGTATAGCGTCGCCTCGGCGCCCATGCCGCAGCCCTGATCGGTGAAATTGTCGGTACCGTAAACCGCGCCCGACTGGACGAGCACGATGTCGAGCGGCTGCAGATCGTGCCCGATCCGCGCGAGTTCGGCCTCGACCTCGGCGCCGCTTATGACATGACCGGGCGGGCGGTCCGAAAAGTCGAGCTTCACGCCGGGGCGGAAGAAGAGATCGAGCGGCGCCTCGTCGATCGACGGCGCAGGCGAGGTGCCGCTGTCGGTCGTCGAATGATAATGCCAGGGCGCATCCATATGCGTGCCGTTGTGCGTGCTCAGCGACAGCATCTCGACCGCCCAGCCTTCGCCGTCGGGCAGGTCTTCCTTCGTCAGGCCCGGGAAGAACATCGCGATCTGCTCCCACGTATTTTCGTGGGTCATATAGGTAATGTTCGGGCGCACCACCGGCGGGTCGGAGACGACGTCGTTGGTGATCGGGATCGAAAGGTCGATGAACTGCATGGGCGGCAGTCTGCCACCGGATTGACGCTACGCCAAGAAGGCTTGCGCGGCAGCGCTTGCCCGGTAGAGAGGGGCGAAAGCCCCATGCAATCCGGGGTGTGGGAGAGTGTATGACCGAGAGCACCGCCGCCGGAAACGCGGCCGTTTACGAACCGAGCGCGAAGGACATCCGCATGGTCATCGCCGCCTCGTCGGCGGGAACGATCTTCGAATGGTATGATTTCTTCATCTACGGCACACTCGCGGCGATCATCGGCAAGGCCTTTTTCCCCAGCGACAATGCGACGCTCGAAATCCTGCTCGTCTGGGCGGGGTTCGCGGTCGGCTTCGGCTTCCGCCCGCTGGGCGCGGTGCTGTTCGGCTTCCTCGGCGACCGGCTCGGGCGCAAATATACTTTCCTCGTCACCGTCACGCTGATGGGGATCGCGACCGCCGGCGTCGGCATGATACCGTCGGCCGCGACGATCGGCATCGCGGCGCCGATCATCGTGATCCTGCTGCGCGTGCTGCAGGGGCTTGCGCTCGGCGGCGAATATGGCGGCGCGGCGGTCTATGTCGCCGAACATTCGCCGCCCGGAAAGCGCGGCTTCTATACCAGCTTCATCCAGGCCAGCGTTGTTGGCGGCTTTGTGCTCAGCCTGATCGTCGTGCTCGGCTGCAAGGCGCTGATGTCCGATGCGATCTGGGAAAGCTGGGGCTGGCGCGTGCCCTTCCTGCTGTCGCTGATCCTGCTTGCGATCTCGCTGTGGATGCGATTGAAGCTCTCTGAAAGCCCGGTGTTTCAGGCGATGAAGGCCGAGGGCGAATTGGCGAAGAACCCGCTCAAGGAAAGCTTCACCTATCCGGGTAATCCGCGCCGCATCTTCATCGCGCTGTTCGGCATCGCCGCGGGGCTGACGGTCATCTGGTACACCGCCATGTTCTCGGGGCTTTCCTTCCTCAAGGGGCCGATGAAGGTCGAGGACACCGCCGCCGAAATCATCGTCGGGATCGCCGCGGCGCTCGGCATGGGCTTCTTCATCTGGGCGGGCCGCCTGTCGGACCGGATCGGGCGCAAGAAGCCGATCGTGTGGGGCTATGCCGCAACGCTCGTGCTGCTTTTCCCGCTCTTCTGGCTGATCGGCAGTGTCGGCAATCCGGAACTTGCGGCAGCGGCGGGGAGGGCGCCGGTGGTCGTCACCGGGTCGCAGTGCAGCTTCGACCCGTTCGCGCAGAAGCAGGAGACCGCGTGCGGCAAGACGCTCGGCGAACTGACCAGGCTTGGCGTGCCCTACAGGATCGTCGACAGCGGCAGCAATTTCGATAGCGTCAAGGTGACGATCGGCGGCCGCGAGGTGGCAAGCGAGGATTCGTCCGTGCTGAAGCCGGCGCTGGAGGCGATGGGATATGATTTCGAAAAGCAGATTCCGGACTTCGGCGGTATCGCGATCATCTTCCTCGCCCTGCTGGGGCTCAGCGCACTGTCGGGCTTCACCTATGGCCCCGTCGCGGCGCTGCTTTCCGAAATGTTCCCGCCGCATGTGCGCTATTCGTCGCTGTCGATCCCCTATCATCTCGGCACCGGCTATTTCGGCGGTTTCCTGCCGCTGATCGCGAGCTTCATCATCGCCAAGACGGGTAATGCCTATGCTGGGCTCTGGTACACATGGGGCGTCGTGCTTGTCGCCTTCCTCGTCACTGCCTTCATGCTCAAGGATCCGGTCGAAGGGCAGTGGGACAGGGCTGCGCCAGCGAGCTGATCACCCCATTGGCGCGGCCCGCGAACCCGTATAGGGGCGGGGCATGATCGCCATTCCGTCGCCGCTCCGCCTCCGTCTCGACCGCGATGCCCTTGTCGCCAACTGGCGCTGGCTGGCCGAGCAAGGCGGGGCCGCCGCATGCGGCGCGGCGATCAAGGCGAACGGCTACGGCCTCGGCGCGCG
>CBJKNR010000301.1:0-5126 GCA_966417555.1 uncultured Sphingopyxis sp. | reverse complement strand
GCCTCGGTGCTGTTGACGCCCTTGGGATCGAAGCCGAGCCAGGCGACGAGCGGCAAAGCGATGCCGACCGCGACCGCGGTGGCGGTCTTCCCGGCGAGGCTGAACACCGAATAATAGAGGCCGGTGCGGTCCTCGCCGCTGTCGAGGCGGTGCTTGTCGGCGACGTCGGCGACGATCGCGCGCAGCATCAGATTGCCCGATCCCTGCGCCAGCCCCTGCGCCAGCGTCAGCGCGAGCAGCAGCGGGAAGGTGCCCGGCGTGACGAGCAGCAGCGCGAGGTTGATTGCAACCTGCACCAGCTCGCCCGCGACCGCAGTGCGATGTTTGCCATAGCGGCGCCCGATCTTCAGCCAGATCGGCCCGGCGAAAATACCGAAGACGAACTGGAAGAGGAACAGGCCCCCGGCCCATTCCGGCCGCCCCATATAGAAGGTCACGAAAAAGACGATCAGCGCGGCGCGGATATTCTGCGCCAGCGTGACCGCGAAATCGGACGCGAGGACGCGGAGCAGCAGCGGCTCGCCGATGATGGCCCGGATGACTTCGCGGAGGTTGGGCTTGCTGGCCCGAAGCGCCGGAAGCGGCGGCTCGTCGAGCGCGGTCAGCGTCAGCAGCAGCGCCGGGACGATGGTGATCAGGACGAGCCCGCCCATCAGGCCGAGCTGCAATCGCCCATCGCCGGGGCGCAGCTGGTCGGCGATCGTCGGCAGGATCAGGGTGAGCAGCAGTGCCAGGGATGTGACGACGGTCTGATAGGTCGCGATCCGGGTCCGCTGATGATAGTCACCCGACACTTCGCCCGACCAGGCCTGGAACGGAATCTGCACGGCCGTCCAGCCGAGATAGAGGAAGAAGAGTGTGATCCCGAGCGACAATGGTGTCACCCCGAACGGCGGGAAGAAGAGGAAGACCGCCGCGATCGCGAAGACCACCCCGCCCGCGGCGATCCACGGCCTCCGCCGGCCGTGACGGCTGCGCGTCGCATCGCTCAGCGATCCCATCAGCGGGTCGGCGACCGCGTCCCATAGCCGCCCGAGCAGAAAGATGACGCCGATCACCGTCAGCGACAGGCCATAATCGCGCGCATAGATGGCGGGGAGATAGACGCCGAGCGGCAGCCCGGCGGCGGCGAGCGGGACCGCGACCGCCGAAAAACGGATCAGCTGGCCCGATGTGGGCGGCGACGCGGCGCTCACAGCCTCGTCCTCAGCGTCAGGCCAACGGTGCGCGGCTCGCCGATCAGCGCGGTGACGATGCCGGTATTCTGCGCCGACAGCGTCTGGAAATAATCCTTGTCGAACAGGTTGCGCGCCCAGACCGAGAGGTCGAGCAGACCGTCATCGGTCCTGAAGCCGATCCGGGCGTTGGCGATGCCGAAAGCCGGAACGTCGGCGTAGATGCTGTTGCTCGACGAGGTGTTGAACGTCGAGCGATGCGAATAATCGGCGTGGGCATAGAGCGAGAGATCGCGCCCGCCGAGCGCGCCGAGAGGCGCCGACGCGTCGCCGCCGAGCGTGTAGGTGAATTTGGGCACGCCAGGCAGCTGCGCGCCGGTCAGATCCTGCTTGCCGTCGAGGTTGAGCCGCTCGGGCGCCTGCGGTGCATTGGGATAGTCGCTGTACGTCGTATCGGCGTAGGCGGCAGAGGCATAGAAGCTCAGCCGTTCGCTCGGCGCGACCGACAGGTCACCCTCGAACCCGCGCGAGCGGACGCCGGGGATGTTCGCGATATATTGGCGGAAATTGACCGTATTCGCGACCTGTTCGGTAATCGCTGTCTGATAGTCGCCGATCTCGGTCCAATAACCCGCGACATTGAGCGTCACCTTGCGGTCGAGCCACTGGGTCTTCAGCCCGACTTCGTAGCTGTCGACCTTTTCGGGCGCGACGTCGGGGTCGATGCCGGCCGGAAGGCTGGTGAGGTTGAGCCCGCCCGATTTGTTGCCGCGCGAATAGGTCGCATAGGCAAGCGCATCGTCGGCGAATTGCCACGACAGCGTCGCGAGCCCCGACAGGCTGTTATCGCTGAAGCTGGTGGAAATATTGGCATTGGTCGGATTGAACTGCTCGCGAATGGCGCGCGCCGGGATCGCGATCGCGTCGGGCAGCGTCGACAAATCGGTTCCGGCGACGTGGAATTGACGGAAGGTCCCGCTCTTCTTCTCGTGCGTGAACCGCAGGCCCGCAGTCAGCGTCAGCCGGTCGGCGAATTTCCAGTCGAACTGGCCGAAGAGCGCATAGCTTTTGGTACGCGGGTCGGAGGTCGAATTGGCCTCGAACCCATTGAGCGCAGCGTTGCTGACAGCGACGGGAACGGCGGGCAGGTTCCAGAGACCCGCGGCGGGACCATAGGCCGTGGCCCCCTTTCCCCGGATGACCTGCCAGAAATAATAGGCGCCAACGACATAGTCGATCGGACCGCCGCTGTCCGACGCGAGGCGGATTTCCTGGCTGAACTGGCGCTGGCGGTTCGCCTGCTGCGCCTTGGTAATGATCGGAAGCGAGGTCGAATCGCCGTCGTTCGCAGGATTCCAGTCCCACCAGCGATAGGCGGTGATCGAGGTCAGTTTCGCCGCGCCGATATCCCAGTCGACCTGCCCCGACACGCCATAGCCGTCCATGTTCGACTGATAATGGCCGTCGGCCTCGCCGCGCCGCGCGAAGGGATCGATCGTCGGAAAGACATAGCCCGGGAAGCGCGCGGCGCGCTGGGCAAAATTGTTCGCGATCGGCGCGCCATTTTCATACGTGCCGAAATAATCGGCGAAAACGTTGAGGACGTGATTCTGCTTCTGCCGCGCGAAGTCGCCGATGATCCGCACCTCGACATCGGACGAGGGCGTGAAGAGCAATTGTCCGCGCACGCTCCAGTTCGAATAATCCTGCGCGCGCTCGTTCTGCGTGGTGTTGTAGAGGAAGCCGCGGCGCTCGGTCACCGAACCGCTGAGCCGTACCGCGAGCAGATCGTCGATGATCCCGCCCGATGCCGACGCGCGAAGCTGGTAATAGCCATGGTCGCCAACGCTCGCCTCGCCCGAGAATTCGGGGTCGAACACCGGCTTCTTCGAGGTGATGTTGATCGCGCCCGAGGTCGTGTTCTTGCCGAACAGCGTCCCCTGCGGCCCGCGCAGCACCTCGATCTGGGCGAGGTCGACCAGGTCGAACTGCGACTGGCCGACGCGCCCGTAATAGACATTGTCGATATAGAAGCCGACGCCATTCTCGAGCCCGTCGTTGGTCAGCGCGACATTGCTGCCGAGCCCGCGGATGTTGATATTGGTGTTGCGCGGATTGAAGCTGAACACCTGCAGGCTCGGCACGATCTGCTGGACTTGCGTCAGCGTATAATTGCCCGTGGCTTCCAGCGTTTCGGAGCCGACGACCGACAGCGCGATCGGCACGTCCTGCGCGCTTTCATCGCGGCGGCGCGCCGACACGATGATCGCGCCGCCGTCATATTCGCCATAAGCGGCATCGGCTTCGGCAGTATCGACCGCTTCGGTGGCCGCAGCCTCCGTGCCGGCCCCGAATTCGGATGCGAAGGCGGGTGTAACGGGCAGCAACAGCGCCGCGCCGGCAAGAAACTTCAAACGATGATCGGGAGAGAAACGGTTCATTATATCTGGTCCCCGGGCGGCGATCCCGCCCCCTTTTTGATGTGATGGATAGTGGCGCGGGGCGCCGGGCCGGATCGGGCAGCCGCCAGCTCCGCCCCCCACAGCGCACGGGCGGCGCTGCGCAGGGACGCAGGATAGCGGGCCAGATCCGACAGGTCGGATCGGGTCAGCAAAGGCATGATTCACCTGTCGCCGGCGCACGCATGCGCCGGACACAAGCCGCAAGGCGTCCTCGCGAAAGGGAGGCGCGGCCGGGATGAAGGGATGTACCGACAGGCGAGCGCCCGGGCGCGGTCGGTCCGCTATCCGGCGCGCGACGTCATCGGCGCTTGTCTATGAACTGGTGCTACACATACGCATCGCAATACCCCTATGGGGAACGCAATGCCTGGCGCTGTCGCCCGAGCATCACGCGCTTTAGCCGTTGGTAACGCGGAGCAAGCTGCTTCCCGGTCAAAAGCCGCGGGTCGATGGGGAGAGCCGCCGCCCGTCTCGACCAGCTCCGAGCGACAAACTCAACTTAAATGATAGATATTTGATTCGTCAATGAACGATCGCGCCGTCTGCGACGAAGAAATTCTTTCAGCCGGCAAGCTGCGACTGGTGTCGGCCTGATCATGGCGCGGGCAGGAGGCATCGTGCCGAAGTATGAAAACCTCCATTCCATTCATTGCAATGATACCCTATATCCTTGCAATGAATGACGCCGTTGCCACGCGCCGCCGGGTTTCCAGCCTCTTTACGGAAGTCGAGCGAATCCAGGATGGCGAGCCGTGGGGGCGACTTCTCGACGCCGGAACCGGCACCAACTCGATCGGCTGGATTGGCACACTCGTGACCCGTCAATGGACCGCCGTCACCGGCGCCGAGGCCCATGCCGCCCAGGTCCATGATGCGATCGCCGCAATCCGCCGGCCGCAAGATCGCATCATCGTCGGCAACTGGGCAGATCCCGGCCTGCTCGCGGGCGAAACATATGACACGGTGCTGGCCGACTATCTGCTGGGCGCGATCGACGGTTTCGCGCCCTATTTCCAGCATCGGCTGTTCGCACGCCTTCGCCCGCTCGTCGGGCGGCGTCTCTATGTCGTCGGTCTGGAGCCTTATGTCACCGCAAAACCGGACACGTCCGCCGGCCAGCTGGTCCGCGAGATCGGCCGCTTCCGCGACGCATGTCTGCTGCTGGCGGGCGAGCAGCCCTATCGCGAATATCCGTCGCAATGGACGGTCGATCACCTCGAAGCGTCGGGCTACCGCGTGACCGCCGCGAAGCGCTTCGCCAACCGCTACAAGCAGCGCTTCGTGAACAGCCAGATCGACATGTGCGGCCCACGCCTCGCGAAGATCGCCGATCGCATGCTCGCCGCCTCGCTGGCCGCCCGCGGCGAAGCGCTTCGCGCCGAAGCGCTGTCCTGTATCGAGCGCGAGGGAAGCCTGCGCCACGGCTTCGACTATATCCTCGCCGCCGAGCCGTCCTCGTTCCTCTATGTCACGGTCGACCCCGCTCGCG
>CBJKNR010000300.1:0-5132 GCA_966417555.1 uncultured Sphingopyxis sp. | reverse complement strand
TCCCCTGTCGGCGATCCTGCTCTGCCTTGCAGTGGTTACCTGCGGCGGAGAAGCATGGCGTCGCGGCAGGCCGCTGCTGATGTTCGGCATGGCCGTCGCATTGCTGGTAGCGTCGCATCTGGTTCCCCTGCCGCCCGCAATCTGGACAGCGCTACCCGGGCGCGATGTCGTCGCCGATGTCTATCGGGCGGCCGGAATGCAACTGCCCTGGCAGCCGTTGTCCATGGCACAGGCTCGCTCGTGGAATGCGCTCTTCTCGCTGATGGGGCCTGTCGCGATTCTGATCGCTGCGCTGGCGCTCGACTTGCGGCGACACCGGCAGATATTGCAGATCCTGATTGTCGTCGGCCTGTTGAGCGGCGTCATCGGCATGATCCAGGCGATCGGCCCGTCCAACGGCGCGCTCTATTTCTATCGCATCACGAACAATGGCCTGGGCGTCGGCCTGTTCGCCAACCGCAATCATCAGGCGGCGCTTCTGGCGACGCTCTATCCGCTTCTTGCCGCGAACCTCTCGCTCTTCAAGGGCAAGCCCGACACGCTCTTCTTTCATCGGGCAATGACTATGACCGGCGGGTGCCTCCTGCTCTCGTTCATCCTGATGACCGGATCGCGGGCGGGCATGGCTCTCGCCGTGGTCGGGCTATTTTTTGCCTGGTGGGTTTATCGGGCGCCCGCGGCGCAGGGGCGTGTCGTCGGCGTGCGCGGCAGGCACAGGTCGCGTCTTGTCGGATTGGGTGTGGCGGCATTCCTGCTTGTCGTGGGCGTCGTCGTTGCCGCGAACACGCCGGCGCTTGACCGTCTTCTGGAAACCGATCCGGCATCGGAACTCCGCTTCGCCACTTTTCCGATCCTCGCCGATGCGACGGCGCGTTTTTTCCCGTTCGGCAGCGGGATCGGGACGTTTGTGGAAGTATATCAGATCGCCGAACCCGACCGGCTGGTGTCGACATTCTATTTCAACCACGCCCACAATGATTATCTCGAATGGCTTTTGACCGGCGGCTTGCCGGCTCTGGTCCTGCTCTTGTGGGCGGCATGGATGGTGGGCGTCGCCTTTGTTTCGCTTTGGCAGCGACGCACGGCGGCCGCCGGAGAATCCGACTATGCCGTGCAGATTTTGGGCCGGGCGGGGTTCGCGGTGGTGGCAATGCTTGCCCTGGCCAGTGTGACCGACTATCCGCTGAGAATTCCGTCACTCCTGCTTTATTTTACGATCGCAGCGGTGTGGTGTGCCAATGCCTATGGATTTAATCGGAAGTGACTGGAATTATGCGGCGTAACGTTACGAAAACCGGCGTAAAAATGGCTGCCCGCGTCGCGGCGATAGCGTTGGCTGTGCTGCTTGCCGGCTGCGCGCAAGGTCTTGTCGGCAACGGGCTGGGCGGGCCAACCGTAACCCGCGTCGACACGGCGGAGCTGCCGGGGCCGCAAGGGCAGACCGGTGCCGAGCAGAGCTACGATTACAAGGTCGGGCCTTTCGACAAACTGATTGTCGACGTGATGGGCATCGCGGACCTCGCGGACCGGCGCGTCACGGTCGACGGGTCGGGGAATATCTCGCTCCCCATCACCGGCGTCGTTCACGTGTCGGGTCTCTCGCTGGGCGAGGCCACCAGCCGGATGACCGAACAGCTGCGCGCCGGCTATGTCCGCAATCCGCGGGTCGCCGTCAACCTCGAGCAGTCGGTGAGCAATTTCGTCACCGTCGACGGCGAGGTGGCGCAGCCGGGCAATTATCCGATCCTCCCCGGAATGACGCTGATGCGGGCCGTCGCGGCCGCGCGCGGCGCCACCGAATTCGCGCGTTTGCGCGAAGTCGTCATTCATCGTCAGGTGAACGGGCGCAAGATGATCGCACTCTATGATCTCGCGGCGGTACGTCGCGGTGCCTATGCCGACCCGATATTGTACCCCAACGATATTGTGGTGGTCGGCGATTCTCCGGGCCGCCGCCTGTTCCAGCAGATCGTATCCGTTTCCCCGCTGTTCGTATCGCCATTGGTTGCGGTTCTGGACAACAACAACTGATTTATCGAGATCGAGCGAAAGACTTTTGATGTCCAACATGACGACGATTGCGGCGGGTAGCCGGGCGACGCCCGAACGCGAAGGCGAGCGACCGTTCTGGTCGGCGCCGGTGCTGCTGGAATATTGGAATGCCGTGAGGCGCCACATCTGGCTCGCACTCGCCATTTTGGCGGCGGTGACCGTGGCGGGGGCTATAATTACCTTGTTGATGACCCCGCAATATACGGCGACGTCGCGGATCGAAATCGCGCGCGAACAAGCCAATGTCACGAACGTCGAGGGGCTGAAGCGCGAGAGCAATGCGCCCGATCAGGAATTCTATCTTACCCAATATTCGCTGCTCAACGCCCGCTCGCTTGCCGAGCGTGTCGAGCGTCGTTTGCGGCTGGCGCGGAACCCCGAATTCTTCAAGGCGCATGGTGAAACCCCCGAGGGGGAAGGCTTGCTCTCCGGCGCGCCTTCGGGGCCGGTGTCGGCGGCTGACCTGCGCGAACGCGAACGACAGGCGGTCGAATTGCTGCTCGACAATGTCGGGATCGCGCCGCTCCGCGGCTCGGCGCTCGTCGACGTCAGCTATTCGAGTGCGTCGCCGCAACTATCGCGCCTCATCGCAAGCACGTGGGTGAATGAATTTGTCCAGCAAAGCATGGACCGCCGCCTGGCGTCGACCGCCGATGCACGCGTCTATCTCGAAGCGCGGTTGCAGGGGCTGCGCGACCGGCTGGAAAAGTCCGAACGCGACCTTGTGAACTATGCCGCACGACAGGGGATCGTGCGATTGTCCGAAACGCAGGGCGAAGACGGCCGGACCCGGACGACCCAGACTTTGGCGTCGAGCGACCTCGAACAGCTCAACCGCCTGCTGGTCCAGGCAACGGCAGAACGCGCCGAAGCCGAGTCGAAGCTGAGCGCCGCCCGGGCACCTGGCAATACGCAGCTCGGGCTGTCGAACCAGTCGCTGAGCACGCTTCGTCAGCGGCGCGCCGAAGCCAATGCCGATTATCAGGAATTGCTGGTCCAGTTCGAGCCCGAATATCCGCAGGCCCAGGCCGCGCGCGAGAAGGTCGCGGCGCTCGACCGTGCCATTTCAGCCGAGGAAACGCGCGTACGCGGCGCTTACAGCGCGGACTATAATGCGGCACGCCAGCGCGAAGACGATCTTCGCGCGCGGGTCGACAGGCTGCTTGGCCGTCTCGACACGGAAAACCGCTCCAGCATCCAGTATAATATCTATCAGCGCGAGGTGGATACCAATCGCGAATTGTACGACGGACTGCTCCAGCGCTACAAGGAAATCGGCGTCGCGGGGGTCGGAACCAACAATATTTCGGTTGTCGACGATGCGGTAAATCCCGTCAAACCGTCGTCGCCCCGTCTGGTCCTGAACCTTGCGATCGCACTTTTCCTTGGCTTGCTCCTTGCTGGCCTGACCGTCGTGGTCCTTGAAAATCTCGACGAAAGCGTGCGCGAGCCGCAGCAGGTATCGGACCGCCTCGGCGTGCCGCTGCTCGGCGCGATCCCGGTGGTCGAGGATGAGTCGCTGTCGGATATCGAGGATCCGAAGTCCATTCTGTCCGAAGCCTATATGACGGTCCGGACAAATCTGGGCTTTTCGACCGACCATGGCCTGCCGCGGACGATGGCGCTGACGAGTACGTCGCCTTCGGAAGGCAAGTCGACCTCGGCTTACTCGCTCGCGCGCGTAATTGGCCGCACGTCGGGTTCGGTCGTCCTCGTCGATGTCGACATGCGCCGCCCCGTCGTGGCAACGCGGCTCGGCCTCGACAATTCAAAGGGCGTGTCGAACTTTCTTACGGGTGATGACAATTGGGAAAGTCTCATCCAGACGATCGGCAGCTCGAATGTAAGCTTTATCAGCGCGGGGCCGATGCCGCCGAGCGCGTCGGAACTGCTCAGCGGCGATCGTCTCGCGACGCTGGTCCGCGCGCTTTCGGAACGGTTCGACCACGTCATCCTCGACAGTCCGCCGATGCTCGGGCTGTCCGATGCCCCGCTTATCGCCAATGTCGTCGAGGGACTGATCTACGTGATCGAGGCGGACAGAACGGCAGTTCGCGCATCGCAGGCGGCGATCGCGCGTCTTCGGGAGTCGCGCGCCCATATCCTTGGTGCGCTGCTGACCAAATATCGGGCGCGCCAGTCGGGCTATGGCTATGGCTATGGTTACGGCTATGGTTATGGCAAAGACGCCGCGACTGACGGCGCCAATTGAGCGATGAAGGCAGCGGCGTGACGGGCGCGAGAAGATTTGGGCTGAAGTTTTTTTTCGGCTGGCTTTGCGGCCTGTTTCTGGCGGTGCTGGCCTTCTCGCAGGCAGCTGCCTCGATCGGACTGGCCATCGACAGTTTTCGTCCGCTCGGTGCCGGGTTCTTTTCGTGGCGCAGCGGGCAGATGCGCTTGGCGATCAGCGTATATGAGCCAGGAAAAAAGGTTGATCCCAAACGGTTGATCGATACCGGGCGCGCCACGCTGAAGCTCGCTCCCCTGAATCCGCGCTCCTTGTGGCTGGTCGGCAAGGGGATGGAGATCGAGGGCGATATGGCCGGTGCGCGAAAGGCGATGCGCCAGTCCGATCACCTGTCGAGGCGCGACGGCGCAGTGCAGCTTTGGCTGGCGCAGGACAATCTGCGCTATGGCTCTCCTGCCCAAGGCATCCGCCACTTCGACCTGATGTTCCGCGGCGACCATCGCGCGACGACGGAGATGATGCCCGCGCTCGCGATGATCATCATGTCGCCGGAAGGGCGTCGTCATCTTGCTCCATACATCAGGCGCAACAATCCGTGGCTTCTGGATCTTGTCCAGGCCGCGGTAACGCGGCTGCCGCGTTCGGCACCGGTCGCGCAATTGTTTGTTGACCGCAAGGCAGTCGCTCCCGACGTTCCCTTGATTCGCCCCATCTATGCGCAGCTGGTCGGCAGGCTGATCCAGGAAAAGCAATATGACCTCGCGCTGCGATTGCATCCGCTGCTGCCCGGCGCAAAAAAGGACAGCCTGCGCGGCGTGGGCGTAGCGGCCGACGCTACAGAGGGGTATCCTCCCTTTGTCTGGGCATTTGCCAACGGTGCGGCACAAGGGGC
>CBJKNR010000299.1:0-5146 GCA_966417555.1 uncultured Sphingopyxis sp. | reverse complement strand
TGACCCATGCCAAGGTCGCGGTCGCGCCGGGCGTCGGCTATGGCGAGGATGGCGAAGGCTATGTCCGCATCGCGATGGTCGAGAACGAGCAGCGTATCCGGCAGGCTGCGCGCAATATCCGCAAATTCCTGGCAATGCACGGCGTCAACACGCCGTCGGTCGCGGCGGGTGGCGGGGCCTGACGGCACGAGATCGACGATGCTGGTAACCGCGCACCGCATCGGACTGGCCGTCGCCGCGCCTCTGTTTGTGATGGCCGGGGCGGCGCAGGCTGCCGATGCCGCGCCGACCGTCGTGATAACATCGGTGGCGTCGGGCGAGGAGGCGAGCGATCGCGATGCGTTCGGCGGCAATCCGCTGGCTTCGGCATTGATCACCGTCGCGCGGGATCGTCAAACGCCGTTTCGTGAGGCGCTCGCCCGATTGTTGGACTTGACCACGGCCTACAGCAACGAGCAGCATCATCCGGTCGCCGGTGCCCTTGCCGACGACGGGTGGCGGCTGGGTATGGCCGCGCCCGGCGAGCGACGCGTCGCATTGGTCGCCGTGTTCGCCGAATATCGACTGGACACCCAGCTGCCGTCGCTCCCGGGGGCCGCTTTCGATGCTGTCCGGATTTCGCGGGCGTTGCGCTCGGTGGGGTTTGCGACCGAGATGGTCGTGGCGCTCGACCGCGCCGAACTGCGCGCCGCGCTGGCCCGCCATGGCGAGCAGGCTGCCGATGCCGACACGTCGCTGATTTACGTGACGGGGCATGGTGTCGAGCATCGCGGCCGTATCGCCCTGTTGCCCGGCGACTATCCGGCGCGAGCGGGTGCGGCAGCGCTATCGACGCATGCGATCATGCTCGACGAGATTGCCGGCGCCGGTCGCGCACATCGGCGTAACCTGTTGTTCTATGGCGGGTGCCGCAACGACCCTTTTGCCGAGGCGGCCGGATGACGCCGCCCCTATCGACCCTCGCAGCAACGAGCCAGCGAGCCGGCGCCGGCCCGGCGGGAGAAGGCTGATGGCGCCGGACGCGGGCGCGATTGCGCAGACGATCCAGCTGTCGGTCACGCCGGTGTTCCTGCTGGTTGCGACCGGCAGCCTGCTCAACGTCATCGCCGGCCGCCTTGCGCGTGTCGTCGACCGCTCGCGCAACCTGATGGAGCGCTGGGCCGAGACCGAGGGGCCCGAGCATGAGCGCATTGTTGCCGAGCTGCGCATCGCCGACCGGCGGATGGGGATCATCAATAACTCGATCCTTTCTGCCGTCGCGTGCGGCATTGTCGTCTGCCTGCTCGTCGCGCTGCTGTTCACGCAAGCCTTTACCGGCGCCAACCTCGGCGTCGCGGCGTCGTGGGCCTTTGCGGTGGCGATGCTGTTGCTGCTTGTCTCGCTGATCCTCTTTCTCGTCGAGGTCCGGCTCGCCGTGCGCGCGATCCATGTGCCGATGGAATTGCTCGAACTCGAGGATCGGAGCTCGAAGCAACGGCGCGACCGGCACTGATAGCCGCACGGATTTCGCCAGCTAGGGCGTGATGCTGGCCCGATAGGTTGGCGTCGCGCGCTTCCTGCTCGCCTGTTCATAGGCATAGCCTGCGGCGAGCACGTCGGCGTCGCTCCATTTGCGGCCTATGAAGGAGAGCCCGATCGGCAACCCTCCGACCACACCCATCGGTACGGTGAGGTGCGGATAGCCCGCGACCGCGGGAAGCTGGCTGGTGCCGGGGCTCTTGTAATCGTCGCCCTTCGCGAGATCGCTGGTCCACGCGGGGCCGTTGGTGACCCCGACGAGCAGGTCGACGTCATAGGCTTTCAGCAGCCGATCGATGCCCTCGGGACCTGCGAGCCGCACTGCTTTTTCGCGCGCGGCGAGGTAGGCAGGGCTGTCGAGCCCGCCCTTGCTTTCGGCAAGCTCGAAGAGTCCCTGGTCGAACCATTTCAGTTCTTCGGGGTTCGCCGCGTTGAATGCGATCACGTCAGCCAGCGTCCGGGGGGCGTTGGCACCCGGAAGCGAACGGAGATAGGCGCCAAGATCCGCCTTGAACTCGGTGAGCAGGATTTCGAGCTCGGCAGCGCCGAGGCCCTCGGTCCCCTGACGGCTGTCGGCAATGTCGACCAGCGTTGCACCGCGTTCCGCCATCTGCCCCAGCGCCGCGCCGAAAAGAGCGACAACGTCCGGCCGGTCGCCGACCCGATCGCGCATGACGCCGATGCGCTTGCCGCTCAAGGCCTCGGGCGAAAGCGCGGCGGCATAGTCGCGCTTGCGCGCGTCCGCCTCGGCGGTTGCGGGGTCGGCAGGATCGCTGCCGGCAATGACGTTCATCACCGCGGCGGCATCGCGGACCGTCAGCGTCATCGGGCCCGCCGTGTCCTGGCTGTGGCTGATCGGCACGATATGCGTGCGGCTGACAAGGCCCACGCTGGGCTTGAAGCCGACGATGCCGTTGATCCCGGCGGGGCAGGTGATGGACCCGTCGGTTTCGGTTCCGATCGCGATCGGCGCAAGGCTTGCGGCAACGGCGGCCGCGCTGCCCGACGACGAGCCGCACGCATTGCGATCGAGCGCGTGCGGGTTCTTCGTCATCCCGCCGACCGCGCTCCACCCGCTGGTCGAATCCTGCGAGCGGATGTTCGCCCATTCGCTGAGGTTGGTCTTGCCGAGGATGATTGCGCCGGCATCGCGCAGACGCTTCACGAGCGGCGCGTCGCGGTTCGTGACATTATCCCTGAGTGCGAGCGAGCCCGCAGTGGTAGCGAGCGGGCCGGCGGCCTCGATATTGTCCTTGAGCAGGACGGGAATGCCGTGGAGCGGACCGCGCAGCTTTCCGGCCTTGCGTTCCTCGTAAAGGCGCTTCGCCTCACCGTCGACGCCGGGAAATGTGGCAATGACGGCGTCGAGCTTGGGCCCATAGTCGTCTATCTTCCCGATGCGGTCGAGATAGACGATCGCGAGCAGCCCTTCGTACATCGACCCGCTTTGCATTTCGGCTTGCAGCGTCGCGGCATCCTTGCCCTCGACCGGCGGAAGCGGCGGCGGCATCGCCGCGGCCGGAGCGATGGCGAAGAGGGCGGCGGCGAGCAGCGAAATTTTTTGCATGGCGCGAAGGGTTGGCAGCCGTAGCGGCAATTGCAAGCGGCGATTTGCGACCCGCCCGAACGGCGTTGACACGAAGGGGACGCGTCTGCACCCATGGCGGCACGGGAGAAAAAGATGAGCCAGAAGGATGCGATGGCGGCTGCCGCGACGGCGCCGGCAGGTGGCGAGGCGACGCCGGTCCGCAGGATGCTGTGGGTGCTGCTCGCGGTCTATATCCTGAACTTTCTCGATCGCCAGATCGTCAACATCCTCGCCGAGCCGATCGCGCGCGACCTGTCGCTCTCGGATGCCGACATCGGGCTGCTCACCGGGCTCGCCTTTGCGCTCTTTTATACCTTCCTTGGCATTCCGATCGCGCGCCACGCCGACAAGCCATCGACCAACCGTGTCGGTCTGATCTCGGTCTCGCTCGCGATCTGGTCGGGCATGACCGTGCTCTGCGGCATGGCGCAGAATTTCGTTCAGCTCCTGCTCGCGCGGATCGGCGTGGGGGTTGGCGAGGCTGGCTGCACGCCTGCGGCGCATTCGCTGATCACCGACCGGGTCGAACCCGCGAAACGCGCCTCGGCCATCGCCTTCTACGGGCTCGGCATCCCGATCGGCAGCCTGCTCGGGTTGATCGTCGGCGGCCTGATTGCCGACCAATGGGGCTGGCGCACCGCCTTCATGGTCGTCGGGATCCCCGGCATCCTGTTGGCGCTCGTCCTGCCGCTGATGATCAAGGAGGTCCGGCACAAGCCCGATCCCGCGGCCGCCGGCGTGTCAGGAGCGGGCTTCACCGCGCTGGAGGCGCTCACGGAAGTCTTCGGCACCCGCGCCTTTCTTTACATCGCTATCGCCTCATCGGTCACCGCCTTCCTCGGCTACGGCAAGGGCGTTTGGGCGCTGATTCTGTTCCAGCGCTCGCACGGCCTCAGCGCTGGCGAAACCGGCCTGCTCCTCGGTGTCGCGCTCGGCATTGCCGGCATTTTCGGGACCTGGCTCGGCGGCTATCTCGCCGACCGCTTCGGCAAGGTCGACAAACGCCATATGCTCACCACACCTGCTATCGGCATGGCGATTGCGGCGCCGATCCTCTTTCTCGGCTATTGGGTCGATGAATGGCATGTCGCGATTGCATTGCTCTTCATTCCGACCGTCCTCAACGCTGCCTACTACGGCCCGACTTTCGCTTGCGTCCATGGCCTCGTCCGGCCGCAGGCGCGCGCGATGGCGAGCGCGGTGATGCTGTTCCTGCAGAATCTGATCGGGCTCGGGCTCGGCCCGCTGCTCTTCGGCATCGCGTCCGAAATGCTGAAGCCGGCGGTCGGGATCGAAAGCGTCCGCTATGTCCTCTACGGCGCGGCCTGGCTCGGTCTTATCCCCGCCTTCTTCTTCTGGCGCGCGAGCCTGCGGCTCAACCGCGAACTCAAACCCGTTCAATAGGGCGGGGCCTGCCGCTCGCGTTGCGCCGCTGCAGCGTCGATCCACCAGTTGAGATCGTCGGCAAAGCGCGGGAAGCTTTTCTGAAGACGCGCGCCGTCGTCGCCTGCCGGCTGACCGTCGGCGTCGAATGCACCGCCGATCCGCCCGACCGGCAGGATTGACGAAATCACCGCCATGCCCATTTCGCCGAGCGTGTCGCGCCAGCCCATCATTGCACGGACGCCCGACCAGGGACCGGCCGAGTAGCAGGCGATCGCTGCGGGGCGCCAGAACCATTCCTCGAGAAAATGGTCGGTCAAATTCTTGAGCCCCGGTTGCGGTCCCCAATTATATTCGCCGGTGACGAACAGGAAGCCGTCGGCGGCGCGGATCTTGCCGGCAAGCTCCTCCATCGCCGCGGGGGCCTCTCCCTCGGGATATTCCTTGTACATGCGGTCGAGCATCGGGAGGCCCACTGCCTTCGCATCGACCAGTTCGGCGCGGTCGCCACGCGCATCGATCGCGTCGACCAGCCAGCGCGCGAGCTTGATGCCCTGCCGGTCGCGGCGGTAGCTGCCGTAGAAGACGAGGATATGGCGCGGCATGAAGCGGTCCCGAAGTCGATTGAATGGCGCACCCTAATCGCTCGGGTGCCCG
>CBJKNR010000298.1:0-5162 GCA_966417555.1 uncultured Sphingopyxis sp. | reverse complement strand
GTTATCGCACCGTCACAGGCCCTCCCCCGACCCCTCCCGCAAGCGGGAGGGGAGAATAACGGCAGCTACCAGTCGAAACCTGCCGCTCAGATCAACCCCGCCAGCGGACTCGACGGATCGGCATATTTGCGGAGGCCCATGCGACCCGCCAGATACGCATCGCGCCCCGCCTCAACCGCCAGCTTCATCGCGCGCGCCATACGGATCGGGTCTTTCGCCTCGGCGATCGCAGTGTTCATCAGCACCCCGTCGCAGCCGAGCTCCATCGCGACCGCGGCATCGCTCGCGGTGCCGACACCGGCATCGACGAGCACCGGAACCGACGCACCCTCCACGATCAGCCGGATCGTCACCCGGTTCTGGATGCCGAGGCCCGAGCCGATCGGCGCGCCCAAGGGCATGACCGCGACCGCGCCCGCATCCTCGAGCTGCTTCGCCGCGATCGGATCATCGACGCAATAGACCATCGGCAGAAAGCCCTCTTTCGCGAGCACTTCGGTCGCCTCGAGCGTCTCGCGCATATTCGGATAGAGCGTCTTCGCCTCGCCGAGCACCTCGAGCTTCACGAGGTCCCAGCCCCCCGCCTCGCGCGCGAGCCTGAGCGTGCGGATCGCGTCGTCGGCGTTGAAGCAGCCTGCGGTGTTTGGCAGGTATGTGACCTTCTTCGGGTCGATAAAGTCGGTCAGCATCGGCGCGGTCGGGTCCGACACATTGACGCGGCGCACCGCGACGGTGACGATCTCGGCCCCCGACGCCGCGACCGCCGCGGCGTTCTGCTCGAAATCCTTATACTTGCCGGTGCCGACGATCAGCCGCGACGAGAACCTCCGGCCGGCGACACTCCACTGATCCGCTGACAACTCAACCGCCTCCTACGAAATGAACGATTTCGAGCGCGTCGCCCTCGGCGAGCGCGACATCGGCAAGCGTCGAGCGCGGCACGATCGCACGGTTACGCTCGACCGCGACCTTCTTCACGTCGAGCCCCAGCGACGCGACGAGGTCGGCGATGCTGCCCTCGCGCACCTGCCTTGGTTCGCCGTTGAGAATGACCGAGATCACTGGAATCCGCCTCGCTTTGCCTTTTGCCGAGCAGCCCATATAGGGGGAGCGAGCAACGTAGCAACCGAAAGCCCGCCCCTTGTCCGACCTTCCCACCGTCTATGTCCTCTCCGGCCCCAACCTCAACCTGCTCGGCACGCGCGAGCCTGAAATCTATGGCCACGACACGCTGAGCGACATCCACGCGCGGCTGGAGGCGCAGGCCAAAACGCTGGGCCTGCGCGTCGAATGCCGCCAGACCAACCATGAAGGCGTGCTGATCGACTGGCTGCACGAAGCCTATGTATCGGGCGCCAAGGCGGTGCTGCTCAACGCCGGCGGCTACACCCACACCTCGATCGCGATCCACGACGCGATCAAGTCTATCAAGGTTCCGGTAATCGAAGTCCATCTGTCGGACCCGATGAAACGCGAGGAATTCCGGCACTTGAGCTATGTCGGCATGGCCGCCGCGGCGCATTTTGCCGGGCACGGCGCGAACAGTTATACGCTGGCGCTGGACGCCGCCGCCCGTCTCTGACAATAGGGCGCATCAAAAAACGGGGTCTGAGCGCCCGACCAGCGGCGCCGCAACAACAGGAAAATTCTCATGGGTGACCATAAAGACAATGGCATCAACATCGATCCGGCGTTCGTCCGCGCGCTCGCCGAACTGCTCGACGACACGCAGCTGTCCGAAATCGAGGTCGAGGACGGCGACCGCAAGGTCCGGGTTGCGCGCACGCTGACCGCCGCCGCGCCCGTCGCCTTCGCGCCCGCGCCGGTGGCTGCGCCCGCAGCAGCCGCGGCACCTGCCACACCGGCCGCTGCCGCCCCGGCGGCGGCCGCCGCCGACAGCTTTGCCGACGCCGTGAAATCGCCGATGGTCGGCACCGTCTATCTCGCCGCCGAGCCCGGCGCGCCGAACTTCGCCGCGGTCGGCTCGGCGGTGAAGGCCGGCGACACGATCCTGATCATCGAGGCGATGAAGGTCATGAACCCGATCGTCGCGCCCGCGTCGGGCACGCTCAAAGCCGTGCATGTCGAGAACAGCCAGCCGGTCGAATTCGACCAGCCGCTGTTCACCATCGGCTGAACCACCACATGGCTATCGAAAAGCTCCTGATCGCCAACCGCGGCGAGATCGCGCTGCGCATCCACCGTGCGTGCCACGAAATGGGCATCAAGACCGTCGCAGTCCACTCGACCGCCGACACCAATGCGATGCATGTCCGTCTCGCCGACGAGGCCGTGTGTATCGGCCCGCCCGCAGCGAAGGACAGCTATCTCAACATCCCCGCGATCATCTCGGCCGCCGAGATCACCGGCGCCGATGCGATCCATCCGGGCTACGGCTTCCTCTCCGAAAACGAGCGCTTCGCCGAGATCATCGAAGCGCACGACATGATCTTCGTCGGGCCGAAGCCCGAACATATCCGCACCATGGGCGACAAGGTCGAGGCGAAGCGCACCGCGGTCGCGCTCGGCCTCCCCGTCGTTCCGGGCTCGCCCGGCGCGGTGACCTTTGGCGAGGAAACGAAAAAGCTCGCGAAGGACATCGGCTACCCCGTGCTGATCAAGGCCGCCTCGGGCGGCGGCGGCAGGGGCATGAAGGTCGTTCCCGACGAGGACAGCCTCGAAAGCCTGATGGGTCAGGCCTCATCCGAGGCAGCGGCTGCCTTTGGCGATCCGACCGTCTATATGGAAAAATATCTCGGCAACCCGCGCCACATCGAATTCCAGATATTCGGCGACGGCAAGGGCAACGCCATCCATTTGGGCGAGCGCGACTGCTCGCTCCAGCGGCGGCATCAGAAGGTGCTCGAGGAAGCCCCGTCGCCGATCATCTCGGCCGAGGAGCGCGCGCGCATGGGCGGCATCTGCGCCGATGCGATGGCCAAGATGGGCTATCGCGGCGCGGGCACCATCGAGTTCCTGTGGGAAAATGGCGAATTCTTCTTCATCGAGATGAACACGCGCATCCAGGTCGAGCATCCGGTGACCGAAATGATCACCGGCTTCGACCTCGTCCGCGAACAGATCCGCATCGCGGGCGGCGCCGGGCTTTCGGTCAAACAGGAAGACCTCGAATTTCGCGGCCATTCGATGGAATGCCGCATCAATGCCGAGGATCCGCGCAGCTTCCTCCCCTCGCCGGGCAAGGTGACGAGCTATCACGCCGCGGGCGGCATGCACGTCCGCGTCGACAGCGGTCTCTACGCCGGCTATTCGATCCCGCCCTATTACGACAGCATGATCGGCAAGCTGATCGTCTATGGCCGCAGCCGCGAAAGCTGCATGATGCGGATGCGCCGCGCGCTCGAGGAAATGGTGATCGGCGGAGTCAAGACGAACATCCCGCTGCATCAGGCGCTGCTCGCCGACCCCGACGTCATCCACGGCGACTATACGATCAAATGGCTCGAGGAATGGCTCGCGCGGCAGGATGAAGAGGCGGAGGCCTGACCCTTCTTCGATGCGACGGGCTGTGCTCCAGCTCACTTTAACTGGGAATGGTTTTTGGCTATGGCCTTCGACCATGGCCAAAAACGCTTCCTTTTCCGCGCGTCGCACCGCGACGTTCCTCTTCCCGCTGAGCCTGCTCGCGGCCCCCGCGCTTGCGCAGGAGGTCAAGGAGGATTCGGTCATCATCCAGCCCGACAAGGTGAAGGATGATGCCCCCGTCGTCGCGGTGCAGATCGACATGCCGAGCTGGTCGGAGGAAAATGCGACCGCGCTTTTAAGCTTCATCGAGAAGGTCGGCGACGAGGGACTGTTCGCCAAGGATTATAACCCCGACGGCCTCGCCGCGGCGATTCTGGGCAATGATCAGGCCAAGCTCGACAAGACCGCCACCGACGCCTTCCTGCTGCTCGCGACGCACCTGCGCGACGGGCGCACGCCCAATGCCGCGCGCAAACAGTGGTTCATGACCGACAGCGACGGCGACAGCGAACCCTTGCTCGCGCTGCTGACCGCCGCGCTCGGCGCCGGCACGGTGCGCGAAACGCTCGCGAGCCTCGACCCCGTCCATCCCGATTTCGTCGCGCTCAAGGCCTCGCTCAAAAAGGCGAAGACCACCGCCGACGCCAATGCAATCCGCGTCAACATGGAACGCTGGCGCTGGATGCCGCGCAGTCTCGGCGAGCGCTATGTCGTCAGCAACGTGCCCGAATATCTGACCCGCGTCGTCCACGGCGGCACGATCATCGCCACCCACAAGGCCGTGGTGGGCAAGGCGGCAACACCGACGCCGCAGCTCAACCCGATGGCGACCGGCATCATCGTCAACCCGACCTGGACGCTGCCGCGCAGCATCATCAACGAAGGCATCGGCGGCACGATCGCCCGCAACCCGTCCGCCGCGCGTGCGCAGGGCTATACCTGGACCGGCAGCGGCAAGACGCTGTCGGTGGTGCAGCAGCCCGGCGCGAACAACGCGCTCGGCGTGATGAAGATGGAAATGCTCAATCCGCACGCCATCTACCTTCACGACACGCCGTCGAAGGGCGCGTTCAACGCCGCCGCGCGCGCCTTCAGCCACGGCTGCATCCGCACCGAACGCGCGCTGCACTTCTCGGGCCTGATGGCGGTGATGTTCGCGGGCAAGAGCCCCGAGGAGTTCGGCGAGGCGATCGCGAGCGGCAAGACGACGCGCTTCGGCTTCGACAATCCCTTCCCGGTCTATGTCGCCTATTGGACCGTCGTTCCCGACGGCAAGGGCGGCGTGAAGAAGTTCGCCGACATCTATGGCCGCGACGCGCCCGTGGTCGCGAGCTTCGCCAAGCCCGGCCGCCCGACCGCAACGATCATCGCGCCCGAGCCGCCCGCGGTCGTCCCCACGGTGACGACGACCGCGCGCGCGACGACGCCGGGAACCAGCGGGATTTACTGAGCGGTATCGGGTTTCGGCCGGTTGCCGTCGCACTCTTTTCCTTCGTCATTCCCGCGAAAGCGGGAACCCAGGGATGGGCTGGCCGACGGACGCTCTGGATCCCCGCTTTCGCGGGATGACGAGAATAGGGAATGGCCGCAAACGGCTGGAAGGCGACATTTCCTTTCTCGTCACCCTGAACTTGTTTCAGGGTCCATGGCCTGCCGTTTCCTTCGGTGCAGCGCTG
>CBJKNR010000297.1:0-5194 GCA_966417555.1 uncultured Sphingopyxis sp. | reverse complement strand
CCCACCCCCGACCCCTCCCGCAAGCGGGAGGGGAGAAATATGGCCGCTTTCGGTCGAAAACGGCCGCTCCCGGCTTTACGCCGCCATCGCGAAAGGCTGGATTTCCCCGGCAAGATATTGCGCGCGCGCCTTCGACCGGCTGAGCTTGCCCGAACTGGTGCGCGGCAGCGTACGCGGCGGGATCAGCTCGATCAGGCAGTTCATGCCGGTGATTGCGCGGACGCGTTCGCGAATCGTCTCGCGCAGCGCGAGGCGCTCGGCCTCGTCGCTGGTGCGGCATTGGACGAGCACGGCAGGGGTTTCCTCGCCGCCCGGCGTCGTGATCGCAAAGGCCGCGATGTCGCCCGACTTGAAGCCCGGCAGCTGCTCGACTGCCCATTCGATATCCTGCGGCCAGTGATTCTTGCCGTTGATGATGATCATGTCCTTGGCGCGGCCGACGATATAGATGTAACCGTCTGACAGATAACCCATATCGCCGGTATCGAGCCAGCCGTCCTTCATGCAGGCCGCGGTCGATTCGGGGTCGCGGTAATAGCCGGTCATCAGCGACGGGCCGGTGCACCAGACCTTGCCGACGGTCTGGTCGGGCAGGGCATTGCCATTTTCGTCGCGGACTTCGATCACCATGTCGCGCGCGGCGCGGCCGCAGTTGACGATCGCACGGTATCGCGTCGGCCGGCCGCTGTCGTTGGCGGCGCCCGACAGTTCGGTTTCCTCGACCAGCTCGACGACGATGCCTTCGCCCGGCGGCATGATGCTGACTGCGAGGGTCGCCTCGGCAAGGCCATAGCTCGGCAGGAAGGCGCTCGCCTTGAAACCCGCATCGGCAAAGGCGTCGACAAAGCTCTGCATCACGTCGGGGCGGATCATGTCGGCGCCGTTACCCGCGACGCGCCAGCGCGAGAGGTCGAAGCGGTCGGCGACATGCGTCTGGCTCGACACGCGGCGCGCGCAAATGTCATAGCCGAAGGTCGGCGAATAGCTGAGCGTCGTGCCGGCGTTGCGGCTGATCAGGTCGAGCCAGGCAAGCGGGCGGCGGGCGAAATCCTCGGTCTTCAGATAATCGACCGACACCTGGTTCGCGACCGGCGACAGCAGGCAGCCGACGAGGCCCATGTCGTGGTACCAAGGGAGCCACGAGATGCAGCGGTCGCTGTCCTGAAGCTCCATGCCGTGGCTGTGCGCGGCGAGATTATTGAGCAGAGCGGCGTGCGTGACCGCGACGCCGTGCGGGAAACGCGTCGAGCCGCTGCTGTACTGGAGATAGCAGGTCGCGTCGCTTTTCGGTCCGGGAAGCGTTGTCACCGGCGCCGGCTGCTTGTCGGATTCGCTCCAGTCGACGGGCCTCAAGTCCTCTCTCTCGGCCGCTTCGATCGCCATCGCGGCGATCTCGGGCGGATAGAAGAGCATCGTGGGGTCGCAACTCGTGAGCTGGACGACGAGCTGGCCGACATAGCTGTCGCGCCCGCCGAAGCTCGTCGGCAGCGGGAGCGGTACCGGCCAGGCGCCGGCATAGATCGTGCCGAAGAAGAGCGCGGCGAATTCGGCGCCCGTTTCGGCGATCAGTGCGATGCGGTCGCCGGGCTTCACCCCCGCGGCGATCAGGCGATAGGCAGTCGCCAGCGCGTCGGCCTTGAGCTCGCTATAGGGGTAGGGGCGCACCAGCTTTCCGCGCGGATCGTGAAAATTGAGACCGCGCGAACCCGCGGCGGCATAATCGAGCGCTTCGCCGACGGTGGCGAAGTCCGAGAAGCGGCGCGGCTGGGCGCATTCGGTCGGCGTCGACACAAGCGCGTCGGCCGAAACAATATCGGTATCGGTCATAGGGGTTGCGACATCCCGCGATACGGGCCGCGCGGCAACAAGCATGTCATCTTTCTGAGCCATGTTTAGGTGCGCGAACCCTGTGTTGTTTGAACAAATCGCCCATTTCCGGGCTTTGGCGCCCGATATGGCGGTGTTGATCGTTCTCAATCGGGCCCGACTGTGGCACAAACATGGCACATGCCCAAGCATCGTGCTCCCACTGATCGTTCCCGAAAGCCGCTGGGTGCGGCGAAACTCGACGAACTGGCGCTCGCCTATGTCGCGCGATTCGCGACGAGTCGCGCCAAGCTGACGCGCTATCTTGCCAGAAAAGTCCGCGAATCCGAATGGATAGAAGAAAATGACGCCATGGCGGCGTGCGAAGCGATCGCCGACCGGATGGAGCGTCTCCGCTATCTCGACGACCGCCAATATGCCGCGATGCGCGCGGGTGCGATGACGCGGCGCGGCCTGGGTGCGCGCCGCGTGAAGGCGCAGCTCTACGTCGATGGCATTGCCGAGGAGGATAGCGGCGAAGCGATCGAAGCGGCCGAAGATGCCGCCGTTGCGGCCGCCATCGGTTTTGCGCGGCGGCGGCGGTTCGGGCCGTTCGCGCTGCGCGCCGGCGACGATCCGAAGCAGCGCGAGCGGCAGCTCGCCGCATTCGTCCGCGCAGGCCATAGCATGGCGATCGCCCGCCGCATTCTTGCGATCGCGCCGGGGGACGAGGCGGGGCTGGCGGCGCTGGACGACGAAGCGGTGCTCGACTAGGGCAGAGCCAATCGCTCCGGGATAAGGAACAGCCGATGCGCGCCGTTTTGACCGCTCTTACCCTGTCGCTTGCGTTGCCGATCGCGGCGTGCAGCCGGGATGGGAGCCAGGCCGAAAGCGCTGCGACGATCCCGTTGACGATCGCGGCGAAGGGCCAGACGCATAAATTCAACGTCGAGGTCGCGCGTACCGAGGCCGAGCAGGACCGCGGCCTGATGTTTCGCACCAGCCTGCCCGCCGACGGGGGGATGATCTTTCCGTTCGAAAAGCCGCGGATCGGCAGCTTCTGGATGAAGAACACGCTGATTCCACTCGATATGTTCTTCATCCGCGCCGATGGCAGCATCGATCGGATCGCCGAAAACACCATCCCCGAATCGATCGAGCCGGTGGTCAGCGGCGGCGAGGTTTCGGCGGTGCTCGAGCTTCCGGGCGGCACGGCGGCGCGGCTCGGGATCGACGAGACGTCGAAGATCACATGGAAAGATGGGAAATAGGGCCGGCCTGCGCGGTTTGCGGCTTGCGGAGCGCGCTGCCTTGCCTGTAAACGCCACGCCATGAGCATTTTGGGCAAGATTTTCACCTGGTGGGACGGCGCGACCGTCGGCACGCTGCTGAACAGCTGGAGCACGGGCGAAAAGGTCGGCGAGGACAGCCTCGGCAATCGCTATTTCCGTGCGAAAAAGGGCGGCCGCCGCTGGGTGATCTACAACGGATCGAACGACGCGAGTCGTGTGCCGCCCGAATGGCACGGATGGCTGCACGGCACCTTCGACGAACTGCCGACCGACATTCTTCCGGCGCCGCGTGCGTGGGAAAAGGAACCGACCGCGAACCTGACCGGCAGCACGGGCGCGTATCGCCCCGCCGGCGCGCTCGAACGCGGCGGTCGCCGCGCCGCCGCGACCGGCGACTATGAGGCCTGGCGGCCCGGCGCCGAGTGAGCGCCACGGTGCCCAGGCTGACTGCGACCGCCGGGCTGGCCATGCTCGCCGCGCTGTCGCTCGGCGCCTGCGACCGGACCCCGGCGACGAAAGCGGGCGACACCGACAAGGCGCCGCAGATCGCGAAATCCGAACGCGTGCCGCAGGAAGTCGGCGGCATCGAGGGCGCGACCCCGATGGCCGAGCGCGTCGCCGTCGTCGGCCTGCTCAACAAGCGCAACGGCCTCGTTCGCGAACTCGAAATGAAGCCGGGCGAATCGGCGCGGGTCGGCCGCGCGATCGTGCGGCTGCGCGCGTGCGAGCAGACCGCGCCATGGGAAGATCCGCCCGAGACGGGCGCCTTCGTCCAGCTGACGGTGCAGGATCAGCGCGACGACAAATGGCGCCGCGTCTTTTCGGGCTGGATTTTCCGCGAGCGGCCCGACCGCAATGTGATCGAGCACCCGATTTACGACGTCTTCGTCAAAAGCTGCGCGATGACATATCCGGGCGGCGAACCCGTCGCGCGGTCTGCACCGAAATCGTCGGGCGCCACCGCGGCTCCCAGGGCATCGAGGGCGCCCCAGTCGCCCGCGACGAATGGCGGCGAGGGCACGGCAACGCCGGTGGCGCCCCCCGTCGTTCCGGCGCCGGCACCCAAGGCGGCGCCGTCGCCCCCCGCCAACACCGAATAAAGCCGCGCGAGATAGTCGGCCTGGCGGATTTCGATCGCGCCGAGGCTGGCGAGATGCGGGGTGATGAACTGGCAATCGAGCAGCTTCCAGCCGCCGGCGATGAGCCGCGCGACAAGGTGCGCGAGCGCGACCTTCGACGCGTCGCGCGCGCGGCTGACCATCGATTCGCCGAAAAAGGCACGGCCGAGCGTCACCCCATAGAGGCCGCCCGCGAGCTCGCCGTCCAGCCAGCATTCGACGCTGTGCGCATGGCCGAGCCGGAACAGGCGATCGTAACTCGCCTTGATCACGGGGTTGATCCACGTCGTCGGCCGGTCGTCGGCGGGTTCGGCGCACAGCGCGACCATGTCGGCGAAGGCGGTGTCGGTCGTGACGCGAAAGCGGTCCGAAACGATCACCTTCTTCAGGCTGTGCGACAGGTGAAAGCCGTCCAGCGGCAGAATCGCGCGCAGGCGCGGTTCGACCCAATGGACCGACGGGTCGTCCGCCCCGTCGGCCATCGGGAAAATTCCCTGCGCATAGGCGCTGAGCAGCAGCGCGGGGTCGATGGATTCGAAGTGCTTCAGTTTGCGGGCTTCACGAATTTGAGCGTCATACGATCCGATTCGCCGATCGCGACATATTTGGCGCGGTCGGTCTCGCCCTCGGTCAGGTTCGGCGGCAGCGTCCAGACGCCCTTGGGATAATCCTTGGTGTCCTTCGGATTCGCGTTGATCTCGCTCTCGCCCGCGAGCTTGAATCCCGCCGCTTCGGCAAAGGCGACGACCGAACTCTTCTTCATATAGCCCGACTTTTCTTCCTTCGCGCTGTCGTCGCTCTCGTTCAGCCGATGCTCGACAACGCCGAGCGTGCCGCCGGGTTTGAGCATCGCGAAAATCTGCCTGAACGCGTTCGCGGTGTTGTCGGTGCCGTCGAAGCGCCAGTTGTGGACGTTGCGGAAGGTCAGCACGACGTCGGCGCTGCCGTCGGGAATCTTGGGATTGGTGCCGGCATTGG
>CBJKNR010000296.1:0-5202 GCA_966417555.1 uncultured Sphingopyxis sp. | reverse complement strand
TTGCGGACGAGCGCGTCGGGATTGAGGCCGAGCGCGGCAACCGCGGTTTCGGCTTTCGCCGCGCGATCCTTTACCGCTGCGAGAAGGCGCGCCGAAAAGGCTTCCTGTCGCGCTTCGAGACGCGCGAGAATCTGCGCTTCGGGCGGCAAATTCGGGTCGATGGCGCTCGTCTTGAGCGGGGCGGCCTGTCCGTCGGCGGTCCTTGCCGTGGCCTCGGCGGGCACCGCCGAAGGATCGATTCCGAAATGGGTTTCGGCGACGCTTTCGAGCAGCGCCTGCCGCTCTTCGAGGTCGGCCGCTGTTTCGGCGACGCGATCGCGATATTTCGCGATCCGGGCTTCGGACGCCGCGGCGGCGGCCTGCTGCTGAGCGACGGCCGCGCGTTCGTCGGCGGTCAGCAACTGGTTGACGAGCACGGTCAGCGTCGCGCCGGCCCAGGCGAGCAGGACGACACCGGCGATCAGTGCGACGCGTTTTTGCCAGACGGCGCTGACCCGCAGGAACCGGACGTGGCCGTGCGTGCGAACGAAGATTTCATGGTCCTGAAACAGCGCGGAAACGCGCTGGCGCAAACTGCGCAGGCCCGTTGTTTTCGACGACAAGTGGCGACCCCATCTTGTTTGTTTTGTGGAGCCCTCCGCCCCGATTGATGCGCGCCTTATCAGGCACGCTACCGTGGCGCGAATCTTTGCGGCGCGACTCGGGCTGAGTCGAAACCATCGCGCGGTGAACGGTGTCAAACTATAGGAATGCTGCCGTTTTGGCAGGAATTGGCCTGCGAATCGGCTAATGCGATTGACGGCTTGCTTACCATTTTCCGGTAACGCTAAGCGGGTGAATATCATGGCGAAATCGACTCCCACGGACCTGCGCGAATCGGCGAGCGAAAGCGGCGCGCCGACGGGCGTCCGACCGCGTTCGGCGGTGAGCGCCGGCGTCGGTGTCGTCGGGCTCGCGGGGTTGGTGAGTTATTTGTTGATTGCGCGCTTCGCGCCCGACATTGCGGCCATTCTCGGTATCGACTGGGGCGCTCGCGGACCGATGAACGGACCCAATTCGGCCATCGCGAGCGTGCTGGCGTGCGGGCTGCCGATGGTGCTGTGGTCGATTTTCGTCGACAAGGTTCATCGGAGCCCGTCGACGGGAATCGACTGGGCGCAGCGGCGGCCGTGGCGCGAGACGATCGACATCAGCCTGACCAAACTCGCCGGAATGTGGGCGACCTGGGGGCTGATCGCGCTGATCTATGCGACGATGCGCTATTATTGGGAGGGCAATTACGCCTTTTCGATGAACCTCCTTGAAACCGTCGCGCCATGGCTGCTGCTCGTGTCGGTTCCCTATATGCTGTGGCTCGACCGCCGCATGGTCGAACCGCGCGACGGCTGCTGGCAGTTCGGGCGGTGGCTGATCGCGCCCGGCCAGCCGGTCGATAGCCGGGCGATCGGCCATCATCTGCGCGCCTGGGCGGTGAAGGGCTTTTTCACCGCCTTCATGTTGTCGATCGTACCCGGCAATTTCTCGGCGCTGGTGACGGTGCCGGTGAGCGAGGTGCTCGCCAATCCCTATATGACGGGACTCTGGGCGATCAATTTCCTCTATCTGGTCGACGTCCATATCGCGACGGTCGGCTATATCCTGACGCTGAAGCCGCTCGACGCGCATATCCGCACCGCCAACCCCTATGGCATGGCGTGGGTCGCCGCGCTTGTCTGCTATCCACCCTTCCTGCTGATGAACGGTGGGCCGCTCGATTACCAGATTTACGGCTCCGACTGGGGCCATTGGCTTGGCGGGCACGACGGATTGCTGGCGATCTGGGCGATCCTGCTCGTGTTGCTCACCGCCATCTACAGCTGGGCGACGATGGCGTTCGGTATCCGTTTCTCGAACCTCACGCACCGCGGGATCATCACCCATGGTCCCTATGCCTTCACGCGGCACCCGGCCTATATCTCGAAGAATCTCAGCTGGTGGCTCGGTTCGCTGCCCTTCCTCGTCACCGCCGGCGGCTGGATCGAGGGCGCGCGGAACGTCATCCTGCTCGGCCTCGTCAGCGGCGTCTATTACTGGCGCGCCAAGACCGAGGAGAAGCATCTCCTCGCCGATCCGGCCTATGTCGCCTATTGGAACTGGGCGCAGCACCATGCGCTGGTCCCGCGCCTGTTCGCGCGCCTCACCGGTCGCGCGCGGCCGCTGGTCCGGCTGGAGCCCGACGAACGCGTCGGACCGGTGGCATAGCCGCACGGGCAGTTTCCGGTTTCCTGCATCAAGACAAGAAACCATATGGGAATATTGTAGGAAAGAGGGCGGCGTCCTATTTCGACCGGAAGCGGACCTATATTGCATCGTCATCCCGGCGAAGGATGTTCAGAGGCACGTGACTCTGAAACACGATCTCACCCCAACGGAATGATGCACCGGCGAGATCCCGGCCTTCGCCGGGATGACGGAATAGGGCGACGTCAGCGCCCACTCCGTAGCCGCCTTCCCCGCCGCGGCGGCGGGGAAGACGTCCGGATCAGAATTTGAAGCCCGCCTCGATCCCGTAAATGCGGGGCTCGTTGACGTAGCTCGTCAGATTGTTGAAATCGATGCCGCCGGTCGGCGATTCATCGTTGGTGATGTTGCGCACGAAGCCCGCGATGTCGAAGCGGTCGGTCCTGTAGCCGACGCGCAGGCCGCCCTCGAGCAGCTTGTCGTCGGAGAATTCGACCGAGCGATAGAGGAAGAACTGGACCTTCGAGCGGTAATACCAGTCGGTGAAGGCGTAGATCGCGCCGTCGCCGACGGGGATTTCATAACCCGCGGTCCAGTTGAGCGTGAACTTCGGCGATTGCGGGAGCTGGTTGCCGTCGATCGAGAAGATGCCCGGGCTGCCCGGACGCGCGGGGTTGAGCACGGTGCACGGCGTCGCCGAGCCGCAGCCGGCGACAAAGGCGTTGGCATCGTCGATCTCGGCGACGTTCCATGCGCCGCCGATCGAGAAGGTCAGACCCTTCGCCGGTGCCGCCTGCAGTTCGGCTTCGATACCATGACCCTTGGCGTCGACGTTGAGCAGGCTCGCGACGTTCGACGTGCCGCCGACCGCGGTGAGCTGCAGATCCTTGGTGTCGAAGAAGTAGCCGGTCAGGTTGAAACGGACGCGGTTGTCGAGGAAGTTGGTCTTGATGCCCGCTTCATACGACATCGTCTCTTCCTGATCGGCGGTCGAGATGACGCGCGAGAAGGTCAGGCGGCCCTGCACCGACGGCGCGCGATAGCCGCGCGCGACGCGGGCGTAGAGGGTGAGCGCATCCGACGCCTCATAAGTCGCGCTGGCGTCCCACGTCAGCAGCTTGCCCTTGACGTGGGCGGCCTGCGGCGGAACCGGCGTGTTCGGATTGACGACGAAGTCGGGGCGCGTCTCGACCGGCCGCGACGCGACGAAATCGCGCGTGTCATGGTTGTAACGCGCGCCGGCCTGCAGCTTGAAGCCATTGTCGAATTCATAATTGACCGAGCCGAAGAGGCCCCAGGCTTCGCTGTCCTGACGCTGGATCGCGATTGCCGACGGGGTCGCGTCGGTCGGGCCGCCGAACTCGAAGCTCGAAATGTCGAGCTTTTCGTCGAAATAGAAGGCGCCGAACTGATAGCCGAGCCCGCCGCTGTTGTTCGACGCGATGCGGATTTCCTGCGTGAACTGGTCGAGGCTCGGCACATTGTCCTGGCTCTGCGCCTGGAAGGGAATGAGGCCCGGTCCCGATTCGGGCAGGAATACGGCGCCGAAGCCGCCGTCGATGTCGCCGCGGCTGCGGAAATTGCCGTTCCAGTAAGAGGTGATCGAGTAGGCGGTCACCGGCCCGAAATCATATTCGAGGTTCAGCCCGACGTTGTAGGTGTTGAGCTTCTGGAAATTGATTCCGTCCTGCCAGACCTTGTCGCGCTCGAACTCGGTGCCCGCGCCGCCGAGGCCGACGAGCTTGTTGCTGCCCGGAAGCTGCGTGTTGGCGCGGAAGATGATCGCCGATCCGTCGTAGATGCGGACCTGCCCGGTCACGCGGCCGGTGAAGGGGCCGCTTTCATATTGGAGCTGGAGCCGCGCGGCGATGTCGTCATAACCGCCGAGATCGTCCTTCTTCGTCGTTGCGATATTGTCGACCCAATTGTCGCGGTGCTGGTACAGGCCCGAGAGACGGACCGAAAAACCGTTGTCGTCGGCGGCGCCCGCCGCGACCTCGACCTGCGTCGTACCGTAACGCCCGTAACTGGCGCGGGCATAGCCGCCGGTCTTGCCCGGCTTCACCGTGTCGAACTTGACGATGCCCGCGGGGGTGTTGCGGCCGAACAGCGTGCCCTGCGGTCCGCGCAGCACTTCAACGCGGTCGAGGTCGAAGATCGGGAAACCCTTGAGGATCGGGTTTTCGAGCACAACATCGTCGTAGACGAGGCTGACCGGCTGCGAGGCGTTGAGGTCGAAGTCGGTGTTGCCGAGCCCGCGGATGTAGAAGCGCGGGAAAGTCCGGCCGAACGAGCTTTCGATGTTCAGGCTGGGAACGCGGCCCGCGAGCACGCGCACGTCCGAGCCGGTCGAGGTGATCGCATCGAGCGTATTGCCCGACAGCACCGAGACCGCGACAGGCACGTCCTGCAGGCTTTCCTCGCGGCGCTGCGCGGTGACGACGATGTCGCCGAGGCCGCTGCCCTCATCGGCGACGGGGGCGGTGGATGCATCCTGCGCGGTGGCGGGTGCGGCCCAGCCGGCGGCGGCAAGGGCAAAGCTTATAGCAATAGCGGAAGGAAAGTGGCGCATGGGCGAGCTTCCTGAAACAGAGTTGACGATGGGAGAGTGAAAAAACAGAGGCTCTTTGGCTTTCAGCGCGCGCGCAATCAATCACCGAAGCGGGTCCCGCTGACGTTCGTGTCAGCAGTGTTGCGCAATTGCTGCACTTTTGCGGCTCAGCCGCTCGCGCTTTTGCGGGTCTTTCCCTCGGGCGCCGGATCGTTGGCGGGATCGGGCAGGCCGAAGAAGGCGCGGCGGGCGGCTTCGCCGGCGATGCGCAAGGGCGCGACGGCTTCGGCGTGCGCCGCCTCGATCAGCACTTCTTCTTCGACGTCGAGGGTGCGCTCATAATGTGCGTCGCCGAACTGGCCTTCCTCGATGCCGGCATAATCCTCGGGCGGGGGGAAGTTGGTGCGCCATTCGCCGGTCTCGCCGTCGGG